>JAEZAR010000170.1 GCA_023430425.1 Actinomycetes bacterium
TCCCAGGCGCCGCGGGCCTCGGCGGCGCGCGCGTAGACCTCGGCGGCCGAGAACGCCACCTCGCGCGAGTACCGCAGCACGGCCTCGCGCAGGTCCCGCTCGGTGCCCGGCGCGGCCAGCCGGTCGCTGTGGTCCTCGACCACCTCGACGATGAGCCGCACGAGCTGGAGCGTCTGCTGGAGGGAGATCGACCGCGTCAGCTCGGGCGGTGCCGCGGCGAAGATCTCGTGGGCCGCGGTCGGCGGGTTCGTGGGGTCGGCGAACCACGTCGTGAAGCTGGAGATGCCCGCCTGGGTGACCAGGCCGACCCAGGAGCGGTCCTCCGCCGGCAGCGCCCGGTACCAGGGGAGCGTCTCGTCGAGCTTGCGCATGGCGGCGGCGGCGAGGAGCCCGCTCCCGTCGTGGAGCCGGCGCAGCGTGTGTGCCTGGTCGCGCGTGGGGGCGGGCATGGCGGCAGGATACGGGTCCGGGGCGCTTCCCGGACACCAAGAGTTGTAGGGACCCGACAACGCCCGCGCGGGCGGCGGCGGCGTCCGGACCCCCGCCCACCCGGTTCCGCCCGGTGCGCTCCGTCACGGGAGGCTATCGTCGACGCATGGCTCTCCTCCCGCGGCTGCGTCGACTCGTGCGCCGGCCGGCGTCGGGCTACAAGGTCGGTCTGCGCCGGCCCACGTCCCTCGGCCGGGGGGACAGCGCCCGCGAGGACGCCGTCCGCGTGAAGCTCAGCGAGGACCCCAACGACCCCCGCGCGTTCCGCACGCTGGCCGAGATGGTCCGACGGCGGGCGGCCGAGGTGGGCCCGGACGGGGACCCGCTCAGCGCGCCCCAGGACGAGGTGGAGAAGCAGCGCGCGGCCGACCTGGCCGTCTGGGCGCTCGCCGAGGAGCTCGCCGGGCACCCGCGGGCGTGGTACCCGCTCATCGAGCTGGCCAGGCTGTCCATCCACGACGACCACGAGGGCGCGCTGCGGCGCCTCGGCACGGCCGCCGAGCGTGACCCCTCCGGCCACGCCCTCGTCGAGGGCCTCGTCGTCCTGCGCGACGCCGGTCTGCCGGTCGAGGCGCTCGGCCTCGGCGTCGGGCACTGGCGGGTCAAGGACCAGCCCGTCGAGGTGGCCCGTCAGCTCGTCCTCGCGGCGCTCGAGGCCGAGCGGCCGCTGGACGCCAAGCAGCACCTCGCGGCCCTGGACCTGCACCCCGACCGTGCGGCGGCCGCCGCCGTGCGGGCCGAGTTCGCGGCCGCCGTGGCGCGGGCCGAGCAGCACATCCCCGGCACCTGAGCCACCGGCGGCCGGGACCCGGCCAGGGCCCGGGCGCTCCGCCGTCGGGCGACCGACCCACGGCCGTCAAGTGGCCGTCAGACCCACCACGTCCGACGACAGGTCGGGCGACCGGTCCCCGGTCGCCCGACCTGCGCAGCCGTGGGTGCCGGCCTCAGGCGTCCCCGCCCGCGGTCCCGGACCGTCCCGCCCGCACGTCGTGGAGCTGGTAGCGCTCGATCGCCTGCGCGACCGCGTCGGAGGGCACCTCGCCGCGGCGGGCCAGCATCTGCAGCACCTTGGCGGCCGTCGTCGGGCCGTCGATGTGGAAGTGCCGCCGGGCCGCGGGGCGGGTGTCGGAGAACCCGAACCCGTCGGCCCCGAGGGTCGCGTACTCGCCGGGGATCCACGCGCGCACCTGGTCGGCGAGCAGGTGGTTGTAGTCGCTCGTCGCCACGAACGGACCCTGCGCGTCCGCGAGCTTCGCGGTCAGGTAGGGCGTGCGCGGCTCGTCCTGCGGCCGGAGGAAGTTGTGCTGCTCGGCGTCGAGCGCGTCGCGACGCAGCTCGTTCCAGCTCGTCACCGACCACACGTCGGCCCGCACGCCCCAGTCCGCGGCGAGGATCTCCGCGGCCTCGAGGGCCCAGGGCACCCCGACGCCGGACGCGAGGATCTGGGCCCGGGGCCCCTCGCCCTCAGCCCGGTGCACGCGGTGGATGCCGCGGACGATGCCCTCGACGTCCACGTCGGCCGGCTCCGCGGGCTGCGGCATCGGCTCGTTGTAGACGGTGAGGTAGTACATGACGTTCGGGTCGCGCGGGTCGCCCTCGCCGTACATGCGCTGCAGGCCGTCCCGCATGATGTGCCGGATCTCGTACGCCCAGGCGGGGTCGTAGTGGACGACGGCGGGGTTCGTCTGCGCGAGGAGCGGCGAGTGCCCGTCGGCGTGCTGGAGGCCCTCGCCGGTGAGCGTCGTCCGGCCGGCGGTCGCGCCGATGAGGAAGCCCCGCGTCATCTGGTCGCCGGCGGCCCAGAACTGGTCGCCGGTCCGCTGGAACCCGAACATCGAGTAGAAGATGTAGACCGGCACGAGCGCCTGCCCGTGCGTGGCGTACGCGGTGCCGGCGGCCTGGAAGGCGGCGGCCGACCCGGCCTCGTTGATGCCGGTGTGCAGCACCTGACCGGCCTCGGACTCCTTGTAGGAGAGCATCAGCTCCCGGTCCACGGCGAGGTAGTTCTGCCCCAGCGTGTTGAAGATCTTGGCCGTCGGGAAGATCGAGTCCAGGCCGAACGTGCGCGCCTCGTCGGGGATGATCGGCACGATCCGGGGGCCGATCTCCTTGTCCTTGATCAGCTCCTTGAGCAGCCGGACGAAGGCCATCGTCGTGGCGACCTGCTGGTTGCCCGACCCCTTGGCGATGACCTCGTACGGCTTGTCGTCGGGCAGCTTGACCGGCTCGAAGGCGGTGCGCCGCTCTGGCAGGAACCCGCCGAGGGCGGCGCGGCGCTCGAGCATGTACCGGATCCGCGGGTCCTCGGCGCCGGGGTGGTAGTACGGCGCGTCGAACGGGTCCTCGAGCTGGTCGTCCGAGATCGGGATGTGCAGGAAGTCCCGCAGCGCCTTGAGGTCGTCGCTCTTGAGCTTCTTCATCTGGTGGGTCGCGTTGCGGCCGGCGAAGTGCGCGCCCAGCCCGTACCCCTTGATGGTCTTGGCGAGGATCACCGTCGGCTGGCCGGTCGCCTGCATCGCGGCGGCGTACGCGGCGTAGACCTTGCGGTAGTCGTGACCGCCGCGCTTGAGGGCCCAGATCTCGTCGTCGGACATCCGCTCGACGAGAGCCTTCGTGCGCGGGTCACGGCCGAAGAAGTGCTCGCGCACGAACGCGCCGTTCTCGGCCTTGTACGTCTGGTAGTCGCCGTCCGGGGTGACGTTCATGAGGTTGACGAGCGCCCGGTCCTTGTCGGCGTTGAGCAGCGCGTCCCAGCCGCGGCCCCAGACGACCTTGATCACGTTCCAGCCCGCACCGCGGAAGAACGCCTCGAGCTCCTGGATGATCTTGCCGTTGCCGCGCACCGGCCCGTCGAGGCGCTGGAGGTTGCAGTTGACGACGAAGACCAGGTTGTCGAGCTGCTGCTGCGCGGCGAGCTGGAGCATGCCGCGGCTCTCCGGCTCGTCCATCTCGCCGTCGCCGAGGAAGGCCCAGACCTTCTGCTCGCTCGTGTCCTTGATCTTGCGGTTGTGCATGTAGCGGTTGACCCAGGCCTGGTAGATGGCCGACGCCGGGCCGAGACCCATGGAGACGGTCGGGAACTCCCAGAAGTCCGGCATGAGGCGCGGGTGCGGGTAGGACGAGAGGCCGCCGCCGGGCGCCGACACCTCCTGGCGGAACGCGTCGAGCTGCTCGGCCGACAGGCGGCCCTCGAGGAAGGCGCGGGCGTAGATGCCGGGGGAGGCGTGGCCCTGGAAGAAGACCTGGTCGCCGCCGCCGGGGTGGTCCTTGCCGCGGAAGAAGTGGTTGAAGCCGACCTCGTACAGCGTCGCGACCGACGCGTAGGACGAGATGTGGCCGCCGACGCTGATCTCCGGCCGCTGGGCCCGCGTCACCATCACCGCCGCGTTCCACCGGATGAGGCGGCGGTAGGAGCGCTCGAGGGCCTCGTCGCCGGGGAAGTACGGCTCCTCGTGCACACCGATGGTGTTCACGTACGGGGTCGTGAGGTAGGTCGGGATCGAGACGTTGCGCTCCCGCGCCCGCTTGAGCAGGCTCAGCAGGACGTACCTCGCCCGTGGGCCCCCGCGGTCGTCGAGGAGACCGTCGAACGACTCGACCCACTCCTCGGTCTCGCCCGGGTCGATGTCGGGGACCTGGCTCAGCAGTCCGTTGATGAGCGGGCCGGTCGTGTCGCGTACAGCCACCAGAACCTCACCTCGTGTCATGGCACCGGCTCGTCGCCCTTGAGCAGTACCGGTGCGCGCCCCGGGCCGGCCCTCCGCCGGTGGGGGAGGTGCGGACAGGGACCTTGGTCCGTCGTAGGACCATTCTCCCCCCCGGCCGGGCCGGAAGTCACACCGGTCACCCGTCGGACGGCGCGCCGCCACCCGACGGCGGCACCGTGTTCGCCCAGGGCCGAGCCGTCCGGGGCCGGACGTGGGCCGGACGCCGGGTCGGCCCCGGCCCGCGGGGTCGGGGCTACGGCTTGCCAGGGGACGGCCCCATGCGGTGGGCTTACCGCCAGACGCCGCGACCGGGCGTCGGGGGCCGACGAAGGGATCGGGCGGGACAGTGGGCGGGACCGAGGAGCTCGGCGGCGGCGCGGGGGCTGCCCGGCTGGGCTTCGTGGCAGGCCAGGTGGTCCAGGAGTTCGGCTACGGGGACGACGTCGACGACGACCTGCGGGCCGCCGTCGAGGCGATCGTCGGCACCGAGCTGGTCGACGAGGACTACGACGACTTCACCGACGGCGTCCTGCTCTGGTGGCGCGACGGAGACGGGGACCTCACGGACGCCCTGGTCGACGTGCGCGCCAGCCTCGACGACGGCGGCGGCCTCATCTGGCTGCTCACCCGCAAGCCGGGTCGCAGCGGCCACGTGGACCACAACGAGATCGAGGAGGCGGCGACCACCGCCGGCCTCCACGCGACGAGCACCTTGTCGATCGCGCCGGACTGGTCCGCCACCCGGCTCGGGACGCGCAGCCGGGGCAAGTGAGCGCGCCGACGCACGGGCCGCGGCCCGGGGACCCCGCGCCCGAGCTCGTGCTGCCGGACACGCACGGCACCCCGGTGTCGCTCGTCGGCCTGCGCGGGACGCCCGTGATGCTGGTGTTCTTCCCGTTCGCCTTCTCCCCGACGTGCCGCAGCGAGCTGGGGGAGCTGCGGGACAGCATCGAGGACTTCGAGGCCGCCGGGGTGCGGCTCCTCGGCATCTCCTGCGACCCGCGCCACGCGCTGCGAGCGTGGAGCGAGGAGGAGGGCTTCGGGTTCGACCTCCTGTCGGACTTCTGGCCGCACGGCGCGGCGGCGCGGTCGTACGGCGTGTTCGACGACGGCGCCGGCATGCCCCTGCGGGGCAGCTTCCTGGTCGACGCGGACGGCATCGTCCGCTGGCGCGTCGTCAACGCGCCCGGGCAGGCCCGTGAGCTCGGGGACTACCTCGCCGCCATGGCTGCGCTCTGACGCCCGCGCCCCGACGCCCGCGCTCCGACGGCCGCGCTCTGACCGGTGCGCGGCACGCGCGCCGGTACGCTGGTCGACCGGGCCTGTAGCTCAGGTGGTCAGAGCGCCGCGCTTACACCGCGGAGGTCGTCGGTTCGAGGCCGGCCGGGCCCACCCGTGTCCGGCGCGCGCGCCCGGTGCCCCGCGCGGTCCCGACGGACCGGTGGGGTCTGTCACGTCAGGCCCTGCTCCCGGATCACGTCGGCCACCGCCTGCACGTAGTGGTCCGCGGTGACGAGCGCGTCGGCGTCCCACGGGTCCACCTGCACCGAGTAGAGGTTGAGCGCGGCCGCGACGCCGCCGCCCACGTAGGCCGGCAGTGCGGCACCGGAGCGGAAGCCCGCGGCGCGGGCCGCCTCGACCCACGCCGGCCACCGCCGCTCGGTCGCGACGTCGGGCACGATCACCCCGGCCAGCTGGTCGAGGGCGAGCACGCAGGGGCCGCCGCGCTCGGCGACCTCCGCCTCGTCGCAGGCGGCGGACCTCGCGTCCGAGCTCGCCACCCGGGCCAGGGCGCCGTCCATGCGGACGATGACGCTGCAGGAGGTCTGGAGGCCGATGCGCTCCGACGCCTCCCGCAGCATCGCGTCCAGGTCGTCCGACATCTCCCCACCCCCCCGGGGTGCCGCGGCGGCACCTGGTCGCACGCTCCCACGCGGCGCGTCCGCGCGGCAACCGCGCCCCCGGGCCGCCGGTAGCGTTGCGGGCGTGAGCGACCTGACCCTGGCCGACGTCGTCGCGCTGCTCGACCGCCGCTACCCGCCGGAGGGCGCGGAGTCGTGGGACGCGGTGGGCACGGTCTGCGGGGACCCGGACCAGCCCGTCCGGCGCGTGCTCCTCGCGATCGACGCCACGACGGCGGTCGTCGACGAGGCCGTGGAGCTCGGCGTCGACCTCCTGCTCGTGCACCACCCGCTGCTGCTGCGACCGGTGCACGGCGTCGCCGCGACGACCGCCAAGGGCGCCGCCGTCCACCGCCTGGTACGTGCCGGGTGCGCGCTGCACGTGGCCCACACCAACGCGGACGCCCCGGACGGCGGCGTGCCGGACGCGCTCGCCGAGGCCCTGGGGGTGCGCGACCGCTCACCTTTGCTGCCCCGCCCCGGCGAGGCCCTGGACAAGCACGTCGTGATGGTTCCGCAGGAGTCGGCCGAGGCGCTCGTGGACGCCCTGGCCGACGCGGGCGCCGGGGAGCTCGGGGAGTACCGGCGCTGCGCCTGGACGACCACGGGCACGGGCACGTTCGTGGCCCAGGAAGGGGCCCGGCCGGCCGTCGGCGAGCGGGGCGAGGTCACGACGGTCGTGGAGGCGCGCGTCGAGATGGTGGCGCCGCGGCGGCTGCGTGCTGCGGTGCTCGAGGCCCTGCGGGCTGCGCACCCGTACGAGGAGCCGGCGTTCGACGTCCTCGAGCTCGCCGCCTTCCCGGGGCGTGCCGGGGGCGGGCGGGTCGGGGACCTCGCGGAGCCACTGACCCTCCGGGCGTTCGCCGAGCGGGTCGCGCAGGTCCTCCCCGCGACCGCGCAGGGGGTCCGGGTGGCCGGCGACCCGGCGGCCGAGGTCCGGCGCGTGGCCGTCGTGGGCGGCTCGGGCGACACGTTCTTCCACGCCGTCCGCGCCTCCGGCGCCGACGGGTACGTGACGCGCCACCAGCGGCACCACCCGGCCCTCCA
>JAEZAR010000171.1 GCA_023430425.1 Actinomycetes bacterium
CTCCGCCAGCACCTCGACCGTCCCCCCGCCGCTGCGCGCGAGGCCGTGCTCGACCGCGTTCGTCACCAGCTCGGTGAGGACCAGGGCAAGCGCCGTCGCCCCCTCGGCCGGCACCATGCCGAACGTGCCGGTGCGGACCGTGCGCACCGGGATCGTCCCGGCCGACGCGACGTCGGCGGTCAGCCGCAGGCTGCGGTCCACCAGCTCGTCGAAGTCCACGGCCTCGTCCAGCGCCTGCGAGAGGGTCTCGTGCACGAGCGCGATCGTGGACACGCGCCGCACCGCCTCCTCGAGCGCCGCCCGCGCCTCCGGGGACTGCATCCGCCGGGCCTGGAGGCGCAGGAGCGCCGCGACCGTCTGGAGGTTGTTCTTGACCCGGTGGTGGATCTCCCGGATCGTCGCCTCCTTCGTGAGCAGCTCGCGCTCGCGGCGGCGCAGCTCCGAGACGTCGCGGCACAGCAGCACGGCGCCGATGCGCTGGCCCCGCTCGGTGAGGGGGACGGCGCGCAGCGAGATGCACACCCCGCGGGCCTCGATCTCCGTGCGCCACGGGGCCCGGCCGGTCACGACGAGCGGCATCGACTCGTCCACTGTCGAGTCCTCGTCGAGCAGGCCGGTCGTGACCTCCGCGAGCGACTCCCCGACGAGCGAGCCGAGCACCCCCAGACGGTGGAAGCAGCTCAGGGCGTTCGGGCTCGCGTAGAGCACCTCCCCCTCCGAGTTGAGCCGGATCAGGCCGTCGCCGACGCGTGGCGCCCCCCGGCGCGGACCGGTCGCCGAGTCCGGCGACGGGAACTCCCCGCGCGAGACCATCCCGATGAGGTCGTCCGCCGCCTCGACGTAGTTGAGCTCGAGACGGCTGGGCGTGCGCACACCGCCGAGGTTCGTCTGCCGCGCGACGACGGCGAGGGTCCGGCCGGCGTGCACCACCGGCACGGCCTCCTCCCGGACCGCGTAGGTCCCGAACCACCGCGGCTCGCGCGAGCGCTGGATCGCCACGTCCGCCATCGCCCGCTCGAGCTGGGGCCGCAGGCCCTCCGGCGCCGCCGAGCCGACCACGTCGTCGTAGTGGACGGTCGCCCCGGTGGACGGGCGCGCTTGCGCGACGGCCACGAAGCCGCCGTTCGGAGTCGGCAGCCAGAGCACGAGGTCGGCGAAGGCGAGGTCGGCGATGAGCTGCCAGTCCCCCACCAGCAGGTGGAGCCACTCCACGTCGCGGGGCGGGAGCGGGCCGTGGCGCGCGATGAGGTCGCCGAGGGTGGACACGGCGCCAGCCTAGGTGCCGTGCGGCACGCCGCCCGCCCGCGTCCGGAGCGGGGTTGCGGCACGCCGCCCGCCCGCGTCCGGAGCGGGGTTGTTAGCCTCGACGCACCTGGACCTGGAGGCCCCCGTGCACCTTCGCGCGACCCTGCACTACGACGCCGACGCCGAGCGGGTCGCGGCGATGCTCGCCGACCCCGCCTTCGTGGAGGAGAAGCTGCGCGCCTCCGGAGCCCTGTCGCACCACGCCGACGTCGTCGGTGACGCGTCGCGGGAGTTCACCGTGACCACCCGGCGCCAGATGCCGACCGACGCGATCCCTGCCCAGTTCCGCTCGTTCGTCGGCTCGACGCTCGAGGTCCGCCACGTCGAGGCGTGGGAGGCCCCCGCCGCCGGCGACCGCCCCGGCGAGCAGCCGGGCGAGCGACGCGGCACCGTCGTCATCGAGATCGTCGGCGCACCGGTGCGTTACACCGGACGGCTCCACCTCCTGCCCGGGGGCACCGCGGAGCCCTCCTCGGCCGGGGCCGGCGCCGGGTCGCAGGTCGTCGTGGACGGGGACCTGCGCTCGTCGATCGCGCTGTTCGCGTCGGCCGTCGAGGAGGCCGCCGCCGGGGCGGTGCGCGCGGCGATCGAGGCGGAGGAGCGCGCCGGACGCGCGTGGCTCGCCGCCCGCCCCGGCTGAGCTGCGTCGGTTCGGCGGTTGCGCCGACCGGGGCTAGGTTGTTGACACCCGGTGGCCAGGCACAGCACTATGGGGCAGCCTGGTGGGATCGCTCTCACCGTAGCGGCCCGACCGGGTGCTGGACCCAGGCACGTACGGCACAGTCGCCCCGGTGACCGGTGCCCCCGAGGCAGGACGGACCGATGACGACTGCAGCCTCCCCGCTGCCGTCGGACTTCGTCTGGGGCGCCTCGACCGCCGCGTTCCAGATCGAGGGCGCGGCCCACCTCGAGGGCCGGACCGACTCCATCTGGGACGCCTTCTGCCGCGTCCCGGGCGCGATCGCCTGCGACCACGACGGCGAGGTCGCCTGCGACAGCTACTTCCGCGCCGCCGACGACGTCGCCGCCCTGCAGCGGCTCGGGCTGGGGGCCTACCGGTTCTCGGTCTCGTGGGCACGGGTACGCCCCGACGGCGGCGCCGTCAACCAGGTCGGCCTGGACTACTACCGCCGCCTCGTCGACCAGCTCCTGGCGGTCGGTGTGCAGCCCTGGGTCACCCTGTACCACTGGGACCTCCCGCAGGTCCTGGAGGAGCGGGGCGGCTGGGCGGACCGCGGGACGGTGGACCGCTTCGCCGACCTCGCGCTGACCGTCCACGACGCGCTCGGGGACCGCGTCGCCGTCTGGACCACGCTCAACGAGCCGTGGTGCTCGGCGTTCCTGGGGTACGGCAACGGCCAGCACGCGCCGGGCCGCCGCGACCCCCGGGCCGCGTTGGCCGCGGCGCACCACCTCCTCCTCGCGCACGGCACGGTCGCGACCGAGATCCGCGCCCGCGACCGGGAGGCGCGCCTGGCGATCAGCCTCAACCTCGACGTCACCGACCCGGCCGACCCCGCCGACCCGGGGGACGTCGACGCCGCGCGGCGCGTCGACGGGCAGTGGAACCGGCTGTTCCTGGACCCCCTGTTCCGGGGGGCCTACCCCGAGGACGTCCTGGCCGACACCGCCCACCTCGGGCTGGGCGAGCACGTGCGCGACCGTGACCTGGAGACCATCGCGGCGCCGTTCGACCTGCTCGGCGTGAACTACTACCACGGGCAGGCCGTGAGCCGGCGCCGCCCCGAGGTGCCGCTCCACGGGCTGGCACCGGTGGCGCGGCCCGTCGGCAGCCCGCTGCCCGCGGCCGACGGCATCCACCGGGTCCCGCGCGGGCTGCCGCAGACGTCGATGGGCTGGGAGGTCCAGCCCGAGGGCCTCACGCGGCTCCTGGTGCGGCTCCACGACGAGTACACCGGCCCGGCCGGGGTCGGACTCGCCGTCACCGAGACCGGCGCCGCCTACGATGACGTCGTCGGGCCGGACGGTCGCGTGGAGGACCCGGAGCGGCGTGCCTTCCTGGAGGCGCACGTGCGGGCCGTGCAGGACGCGGTCGCCGCCGGCGTCGACGTGCGCGGCTTCTTCGTCTGGTCCCTGCTCGACAACTTCGAGTGGACGTGGGGCTACACGCGTCGGTTCGGGATCGTCCACGTCGACTTCGCCACGCAGCAGCGCACGGTGAAGGCGTCGGGTGAGTGGTACGCGGAGGTGGCTGCCCAGGGCGGGCTGCCGCAGGAGGAGAGGTCCAGCCGATGACGGCCGACACGCAGTCGAACCCCGGCCCCGGAGGCCGGCCGGCCGCCGGGGTCCCGCACGCGCCGACCCTGGAGGAGGTCGCCCGCCGGGCGGGGGTCTCGCGGTCCACCGCCTCGCGCGCCATCAACGGCGGCCTCAAGGTCAGCCCGGCCGCGCAGGCCGCCGTCGACGCGGCCATCGCCGAGCTGGCGTACACGCCCAACCGTGCCGCACGCAGCCTGGTCACCCGCCGGACGGACTCGATCGCCCTGGTCGTCCCCGAGCCGGACGAGCGGGTGCTCTCCGACCCGTACTTCGCGGGCACCCTGCAGGGCATCAGCGCCGCGCTCGACCCGACCGACGTCCAGCTCGTCCTGCTCATCGCCCGCCGTGGCGAGGAGACCCAGCGCACCACCCGCTACCTGCTCAACCGGCACGTCGACGGGGCCGTGGTCGTCTCCCACCACCGCGACGACGCGCTCGACCGCGTGCTGCACGACTCGCGCCTGCCGACGGTGTTCGTCGGGCGGCCGTGGGCCGCGGCCGAGGGCATGACGTACGTCGACGTGGACAACGAGCACGGCGGCCGCACCGCGACCGAGCACCTCGTGGCCGCCGGGTGCACCCGCATCGGCACGATCGCCGGCCCGCTCGACATGGCCGCCGGCGTCGACCGCCTCGCCGGCTGGCGCTCCGCCCTGCACGCCGCCGGGCTCTCGGACGAGGCGATGGCACGCGGCGACTTCACGACCGCCGGCGGGGCCGCGGCCGCCGAGCGTCTGCTCGCCGCCTACCCCGACCTCGACGGCATCTTCGTCGCGTCGGACCTCATGGCCGCGGGCGCGCTCAACGTCCTGGCGCGCCACGGTCGCTCCGTGCCGGACGACATCCGCGTCGTGGGGTACGACGACCTGGGCGTCGCCGCGTCGACGACGCCCCCGCTGACCACGATGCGCAACCCGGTGGTCGAGATGAGCCGGGCGGCCGGCGAGCTCCTCCTGTCGCGGATCGCCGGGCAGGCGGACGAGGAGGAGCCGCGGATCTTCCACGCCGAGCTGGTCGTCCGCGAGTCGGCCTGAGCGTGCCCGTCGGCGAAGGCGTGGCGCCGAGGCGCGGGTGAACCGCCTCGCCCGCCGCCTCGGGCTGCGCGACGCCGTCGTGCTGGGCCTGGGGG
>JAEZAR010000197.1 GCA_023430425.1 Actinomycetes bacterium
GCCGTGCGCACCGCCGACCGCACGGCGTCCTCCGCGCGCGGGGCGAGCCGGCGCTGCAACGCCACCAGGTCGTCGGCCTCGTCGACCACCGACACGGCGCGGCCGCGGTGCTCGACCGCACGGAACCGCACCCGCAGGTGGGGCGGCAGCCGGGAGGCGTCCCAGGCGTCGTCAGGGACCTCGACCTGGCGGACCGCCCGCGCCGCGCGCGTCAGGACCGACGCGAACGACGGCGCCATGTCGCCCGCGCGCACGGCGTCCTCCCACGCGGGCTCGTGCTCGGCGATCCACGCGACGAGCTCGCGGGCGGCGTCGGGCGCGGGCACGAGCGGCACGCGCAGCGCCTTGGGCAGCGAGCGGATGAGCGCGACGACGAGCTCGGTCTGCAGGCCGGGGACCAGGCGGTCGAAGCCCTCCGGACGCACGCGCGGCAGCACGGACAGCGGGATGTCGACGGTGACGCCGTCGTGCTCGGAACCGGGCTCGAACTGGTAGGTGAGCGGGAGCGCGAGGTCGCCCTGGGGCCACACCGAGGGGAACGCGTGCTCGTCGACAGCGACGTCCCCGACGAGCACCTCCAGGGACAGGTCGAGCAGGTCCGGCGTCGTGCGCCGGGCCGTCTTCCACCAGGTGTCGAAGTGCCGGGCGCTGACGACCTCGGCCGGCACGCGGGCGTCGTAGAAGTCGAACAGCGCGTCCTCGTCGGCGACCAGGCCGCGGCGGCGTGCCCGGTGCTCGAGCTGCTCCGCCTCGTCCAGGAGAGCCCGGTTGCGGGCGAAGAACGCGTGGTGCGTCGTCCACTCGCCCTGGACCAGCGCGTGCCGGAGGAACATCTCACGTGCGTGCTCGGGGTCCACGCGGCTGAAGAGCACCCGGCGTCCCGCGACGATCGGCAGCCCGTACAGGAGCACCCGCTCCGTGGCGACGGCGGCCCCCTGCTTCGCGGACCAGGTGGGCTCGGAGTACGTGCGCCGGACGAGGTGGGCGGCGAGGTCCTCCGCCCACTCGGGCTGGACGTGGGCGACGTCGCGGGCCCACAGCCGCGACGTCTCGACGAGCTCGCCGGCCATGACCCATGCCGGGGGGCGCTTCGCCAGGGCGGAGCCCGGGAAGATCGCGAACCGCGCGCCGCGGGCGCCGAGGTACTCGTTGCGGGACGGGGGGCGGCGGCCCCCCCGACCCGGCGGCCCGTCCGCGCGGGCGCCCGCCCGGACCTCCGTCGCCTCCTGCATCCCGAGGTGCGACAGCAGCCCGGCGAGGATCGCCTGGTGGATCCGGTCGGCGTCCCAGGTGTGCCGCAGCGCAGGTGCGTCGTCCTCGGTGCCCTCGGGTGCCGCGGCCGCGCCCACCCGGGCCGGTGGGCGCACCGTGATCCCCAGCGGCCTGGCGAGCTCGCGCAGCTGCGCCACCACGTCCTGCCACTCGCGGACCCGCAGGTAGTTGATGTGCTCCGCGCGGCACAGCCGACGGAACGCGCTGCCCGACAGCTCCCGCTGCTGCGCGCGCAGGTAGGTCCACAGGTTGAGGTAGGTGAGGAAGTCCGAGGTGGGGTCGGCGAACCGGGCGTGCGCGGCGTCGGCGAGCTCGCGGCGGTCGGCGGGGCGCTCGCGCGGGTCCTGGATGGACAGGGCCGCGGCCACGATCATCACCTCGCGCGCGCAGTCCCGGCGCCCGGCCTCGACGATCATCCGCGCCAGCCGGGGGTCGATCGGCAGCTGCGCGAGCGCCCGCCCCACGTCCGTGAGCCGGCTGCGGGCCTGGTCGCCCCGCGCGGGCTCGAGCGCGTGCAGCTCGGTGAGGAGCTGGACGCCGTCGCGCACCGCGCGCACGTCGGGCGGGTCGACGAAGGGGAACCGGGCGACGTCGTCGGGCGTGGCCGCGACGCCCACGGCGACCATCTGGAGGATGACCGAGGCGAGCGACGTCCGCAGGATCTCCGGCTCGGTGTACTCGGGCCGGGACTCCAGGTCGGCCCGGGAGTACAGCCGGATCGCGATGCCGTCGGCGACCCGGCCGCAGCGGCCCGAGCGCTGGTTCGCCGACGCCTGGCTGATCCGCTCGATCGGCAGGCGCTGGACCTTCGTGGCCTTCGACCAGCGCGAGATCCGCGCGGTGCCCGGGTCGACGACGTACCGCACGCCGGGCACCGTGAGCGAGGTCTCGGCGACGTTGGTCGCCAGGACGACCCGGCGCAGGGCGTGCGGCTCGAAGACGCGGTGCTGCTCGGCCGACGACAGGCGCGCGTACAGCGGCAGGATCTCGACGGCGCCGGGCGTCCGCGGGTCGCTCGCGCGGGGGCCGAGGTGGGCGCGCAGGGCGTCCTCGGCGTCGCGGATCTCGCGCTCGCCGGACAGGAACACGAGGATGTCGCCCGGTCCCTCGCCGGTCAGCTCGTCGACCGCCTCGCAGATGGCGGTCATCAGGTCCCGCTCCTCGACGGCGCCGGCGCCCCGGCCGCTGGGATGGGGGCGGGGGTCGGGGGTGTCGTCGTCGTCGAGGCCGTCCTCGTCGGGAGACAGCGGCCGGTACCGGATCTCGACCGGGTACGTGCGCCCGGTGACCTCGACGACCGGCGCCGGTACGCCGTCGGGGTGCTGGGCGGACGGCGGCGCACCGAAGTGCCGCGCGAACCGCGCCGAGTCGATGGTCGCCGAGGTGATGACCACCTTGAGGTCGGGACGCTCGGGCAGCAGCCGCCGCAGGTAGCCCAGGACGAAGTCGATGTTCAACGACCGCTCGTGGGCCTCGTCGATGATGAGCGTGTCGTAGGCCAGCAGCTTCGGGTCGCGCTGGATCTGCGCGAGCAGGATGCCGTCGGTCATGACCTTGACGAGCGTGCCCTCCGAGGACTCGTCGGTGAACCGCACCTGGTAGCCGACGACGGAGCCGAGCGCTCCCGGACCGCCCGTGATCTCCTCGCTGATGCGCTCCGCGACCGTCCGGGCCGCGATCCGCCGGGGCTGGGTGTGGCCGATCTGACCGTCCCGCCCCCGACCGAGGTCGAGCAGGATCTTCGGCAGCTGCGTCGTCTTCCCCGACCCCGTCTCGCCGGAGACGATGACGACCTGGTGCTCCCGGACGGCGTCGGCGATCTCAGCCCGCCGGCCCGCGACGGGCAGCGCCTCGGGGTAGGTGATCGGGGGGACGACGACGGCGCGGCGCACCTCGGCGAGGCGTGCGCGCCGGGCCGCGGCGTGCGGGGTGTGTGCCTCGGCGCGCCGGTC
>JAEZAR010000254.1 GCA_023430425.1 Actinomycetes bacterium
GGTCCAGCTGGGCCTGGCCCGCCGCGATCTGGGCCCGCGCCTCGTCGAGCTGGGCCGCGCCGTCGGTCACCTGCTGGGCCGCCGCGGCGCGCTCGGCCTCGACGGCGAACGGGTCCAGGACGGCGGCGACGCCCTCGACGGTGCTCGCGTCGGCGAACCGCTCGGCGAGCGCGGCCTGCTGCTCGGCGGTGAACGCGGAGCCGTCGGTGGTGCGCAGGACGACGCTGCCCGTGCCGCCCGAGACCTCGGGGAACTCCCGTTCGAGGCGCTCGGTGACCTCCGCCGTCGGCGTGCCCGGGATGGAGATGCCGCCGGCGAGGGTGCCGGCGCCGAGCGCGTAGGCGAGCCCCGCGGCGAGCAGCACGGCCAGCCACGCGACGATCACCGTGCGCGGGCGGCGGGCGGCGGTGCGCCCGAGGCGGTAGAGCAGCTCAGCCATGTCGGTCCTTCGTCTGGGTGGGGACGGCGCCGGGGTCGCCGGGTGCGCCGAGGTCAGCGGGGAGGCCGTGGGCGCCGTGGGCGCCGTGGGCGCCGTGGCCGTCGCGGGTGAGGGAGACCAGGCGCTCGAGCAGGTCCGTCCAGACCCGCCGGGAGCGCTCGTCGTCGGTGGCGCCCGTCGCCTCCCACCACGCCCGGTGGATCACGACGAGCCCGCTGGTCAGGGACGTGACGAGCAGCTCGACGGTCAGCGGGTCCGCGCCGGGGTGGCGCTGCGCGAGGGCGGCCGACAGGCGGCGGCTCACCTCGGTGAACACGCGCAGCAGCAGGGCTGCCATCGCGGGGGACTCGGGGTCGTAGGCCGCCAGCGAGCGCGTGAGGAACACCATGGGTGGGACGAGGTCCGCCGAGCGCAGCGCTTCCGCGAGCTCGTCGAGCATGGCGCTGGGGGTGTCGTCCCCGACCGGCGAGGCGGCGGCGTGCGCCACGAACGCCTCCACGATTCCGCCGAGGACGTCGCTGCACGCCGTCGTGACGACGTCGTCCAGGGAGGCGAAGTGGTTGAACACCGTGCGTCGCGACACGTCGGCGCGCGCGGCCAGGGCGTCCACCGTGAACGGCCGCCCGCCGCCCTCACGCAGGAGCGCGGTGGCCGCCGCGAGGATCGCCGCGCGGTGGCGCTCCTTGAGCGCGGTGCGGCGGTCGGTCACCTCGCGACACTAGGTGCAAGGTTGCACTGAGTGCAAAATGATCTCCGGCCGGCTCGCGGCGCCGGCCGCCCTACCTCGCGTCCGGCGGTGCGGGCGCGGCGGTCCCCGGTTCGCGCGTCCTCGCACCGCGCGCCGTGCGGAGGGTGCGGACCAGCTGGGCTCCCGCGACCAGCGCGAGGGTCGCCCAGGCGAAGCGCGGCGCGCCGTCGACGATCGCCACCCCGACCAGCGCGGGCACGAGGAGCGCTCCCGCGGCCGCCGCCTGGTAGCCGGCCGCACGGGGCGGCGCCGCCGACTGGGCGCGGTAGCTCGCCCAGAGCACGACGGCGCACCCCGCCACGAACAGGATCAGCGCGATCGACTGCGGTGTCATCCGTGGACCCCCATGCGCCCGACCGTAGCTCGCCCCGGCAGGTCGGTCGATCTCCCGCGGGTCCGGCGGGGTCCGCCGGGGTCCGCCGGGATCGGGGCGGTCAGCGGGGGTAGGTGCGGGCGGCGAGGTCCGCCATGAGCTCGGCGAAGCGGCCGGGCTCGTCCAGGTGCGGGGTGTGGCCCGAGCGGTCGAAGGTGACGAGCTCGGCGTCCGGTGCCTCGAGGCCGCCGAGCCACTCCCGGGCGAGCAGCGCGCGCCCGTCGGCCTCGTGGGCGCCCAGGACGACGACGACCGGCACGTCCAGCCGGGGGACGTCCCGCCGGAAGTCGATGCCCTGGAGCTGGGGGTAGAGGACGGCGAAGGTCTCGTACAGCCCCGCGATCGAGCGCACCTGCTCGGTGAACGTGTACTCCGCCACGAACACACCCACCGGGTACGAGGCGCGCCAGTCGTGGTCCGCGCCGGGCTCGAAGTCGCTCCACTCGGGGTTGGACGAGAGGGCGAGCGGGTAGGCCAGCGGGTCGTCGTAGGGCGGGCGGCCGATGTCGCGCAGCGTCCGGGCGAACGCCTCGTCGCCGGTGCGCTCGGCGTACGCGAGCGACTCGTCGTACATGATCTGGTCGGTCGCGGCCTGGCTCACCATCTGGCCGGCCCCGACGTAGGCGTGCAGGAGGTCGGGCCGCTGCTGGGCGACCAGGACCCCGAGCGTGGTCCCCCACGAGCTGCCGACGAGGTAGACGGCCTCCTCGTCGAAGCGCGAGCAGAGGTACTCGATCACCTCGACGGTGTCCGCGACGGCCTGGTCGACGGTCATCGTGGCGACGGGCCCGAGCACGTCGGCCGAGCGGCCGGTGCCGCGCTGGTCCCAGGTGGCGACGACGAAGTCGTCCTCCAGGGGCTCGCCCGCGTAGCGCATCGCACCCAGGGCGGTGCCGCCGGGGCCGCCCTCCAGGAAGAGCAGGACGGGCGCGTCGGTGTCGGCGCCGCGGATCATCAGGGACTGGTCGTACCCGCCCACGCGGACGGTGACGAGCTCGGCGACGCTGCCCGGCAGGGGCTGCCCGTCCGGGCCGACGACCGGCTCGGTGGTGGCGGGGCGGACGAGGAGCGCGAGGACGGCGAAGACGACGAGGGTCGCCGCGCCGAGGCCGGTGCGACGCAGCGCGCGCCCGTCGGCCTCGTGGGCGCCCAGGACGACGACGACC
>JAEZAR010000312.1 GCA_023430425.1 Actinomycetes bacterium
CCGCACGCGCGGCCTGCACCGCAAGGCCCGCCGCAAGGTCCCGTTCCATCGAGGCCCAGCTTGAAGAGGCTGTCGGCCTTGCTGAGGCTATTCACCTCGACGTGGTGGCGGCTCAGAGCATTCCCATTCGCCGTGCGCGCCCGGCAACCCTGTTCGGGCCGGGACAGGCGGATCAGCTTGCAGAGCTGGTCAAGGAGCAGGAGGTCAGCCTCGTCGTCATCAACGGCGCGGTCTCGCCGGTTCAACAGCGCAATCTGGAGAAGATCTTCCAGGCCAAGGTCATCGACCGCACCGGCCTTGTGCTGGAGATCTTCGGTGAGCGCGCTCACACGCGTGAAGGCACGCTTCAGGTCGAGCTGGCGCACTTGATGTACCAGCAGAGCCGGCTTGTGCGCACCTGGACCCACCTTGAGCGCCAGCGCGGCGGCTACGGCTTCCTTGGCGGTCCCGGTGAAACCCAGATCGAAATCGACCGCCGCCTAATCCGTGATCGCATCGCCAAGCTGCGCCGCGAACTGGAAGACGTGCGCCGCACCCGGGGCCTTCACCGTCAGCGCCGCCAGAAGGCGCCCTATCCGGTCGTTGCGCTGGTGGGATACACCAACGCGGGCAAGTCCACGCTGTTCAACCGCATGGCAGGCGCCTCCGTCATGGCGGTAAACCTGCGGTTCGCAACGCTTGATCCGACGATGCGGGCGATCAAGGTGGGGCGCGAGGAGAAGGTGATCCTCTCCGACACCGTGGGCTTCATCTCAAGCCTTCCGACCCAGCTTGTCGCCGCTTTCCGCGCCACGCTGGAAGAGGTGATCGAGGCGGATATCATCCTTCACGTGCGCGACATCTCCCATCCGGACACGGAAGCGCAAAAGCAGGACGTGATGGAGGTTCTCGAAGAGCTTGGCGTGCTCGACGAGGGCGGGCCGATCATGGTCGAGATCCTGAACAAGATTGACCTGCTGGAGCCCGAAGCGCGTGCAACCGTTGAGGCGCAGGCCGTGCGAGACGGCAACACGCTGGCGGTCAGCGCCCTGAGCGGGGAAGGGGTTGATGCCCTGCTGACCCGGCTTGGCGATTATTTCTACGCCCACGCCCGCATGCATGAGATCACGCTTGATGCGGCTGATGGTCGTCGTCTGGCCTGGCTTTACGCCAACGGCGACGTGCTGGAGCGCCGCGATGAGGGCGAGAAGGTCCACGTCCGCGTGCGCCTGACCGCGCAGCAGTTCGGGCGGTATCAGGATCTGTGAATGTGATTAGGCAAGGGGGTTTATAACCCCCTTGCGGTCCCCCCTTCGTTTATCGGGCTGTGAGAACCTGTCGGGGGAAGCTCTTGAACCACGGCCGGAAATGGAATGGGAGTACAGAGGGTCATAGACCCTCTGTAAAACAAATACTTAAACCTGTTTCTTGACCTGTTGCCAAAGCGCTTCCTTGGCGTCCAGATCAAGCCCGGAAAACGCATCTCCGGCGGTTTGCTCCATGGCGCGGAACCGGCCCTCGAACTTGGCGGTTGCCCGGCGCAGCGCACCTTCGGCATCCACGTCGAGCTTGCGAGCAAGGTTCACGGCGGCAAACAGCAGATCGCCCACTTCGTCCTCAATAGCGTCTGCATCGCCGCTGGCGACGGCCTCGCGAATTTCCTCAACCTCTTCATAGATCTTGGGCACAACGTCGCTGGCCTGCTTCCAGTCGAAGCCGACACGGGCGGCGCGAGACTGCACCTTCTGGGCGCGCAGCAGCGCGGGCAGGGCGCTCGCCACTCCATCAAGCGCGCTGTGCGGCGCATCTTGCCGTGCCTTGGCGGCGCGCTCGCGGGCCTTCAGCTCTTCCCAAGCTCTGGTCTGTTCCTCGGCTGAGCGGACGCTGGCATCGCCGAACACATGCGGATGCCGCCGTATCATCTTGTTATTAATAGATTCCAGAACGTCGGCGATGGTGAATGCGCCTTCTTCCTCGGCCATTTGCGCGTGATAGACCACCTGGAGCGCCAGATCGCCCAACTCCTCGCACAGGGCAGGGCGATCGCCCTGGGCAATGGCTTCAGCGACCTCGTAAGCTTCCTCGATTGTATAAGGCGCAATTGTTTCGAAGGTCTGAGCAAGATCCCATGGACAGCCGTCCCTTGGATTACGCAACTTCGCCATTATATTGATGAGGGCTGCAAAGGCTTTTTCCGCTTTCATGCGTTGTTCCGGTGACGATGAAGCGTTCAAACCTTCAGACATGCAGTTCATCCCATGTTCAGCGTGGATCAGCGAAAAAGGCTTTAATGCACGAATGGGTGCTGGAGCAAGGAGACATCTATGGCTTGGACTTCAACACGACTGGCCTTTTTGGGAGCGTTCTTGCTGGCATCTATCGTGTCAGTGATCGCACTCGGCCAGCGTGAACTGTCCAAGACCCGGACCGATGACGGCGAGATCAGCATTGCCGCTTATCCTGATCAAAGCGTGCTGGTGCCGGCGGGTTTCCAGTTCCGCGATCACAAGTCTGGCGCGTCTGTCTCCAAGACGTCGCTGGCCTTCGAGCAGAACAAGCCTGTGATTGGGCACGGCATGGAGCCGCGGTTCGTGAAGCTCTGAACCTGCTGACAGCGGGTACTGGTTCAGGCATCTCACGCGGTCTGGCGTTGCAGCCCAAAAAGGGCTGACAAATTTCTTTCAATGCACTGATGTTAAAGCCAATTCCTGCTGGCACCGAGTCCGTTATCGTATATCGTATAATCTATGTTATGTTAAACAGGATCGTGGCTAACCGGTGGTGAGGCTTTCTCGCACGTCGTTTTAGAACCGGTAAGCCAGCCCGATAAATCCTGTCGGTTGCCATTTGCGCTCGTTCAGCGGGCTGTTTTTTGCATCGCTCATATAGCGCTTCAGGGT
>JAEZAR010000092.1 GCA_023430425.1 Actinomycetes bacterium
CCCGTGGTTTCCTCACTCGAGCCAAGGGAAAGGTGTTGGAATTTCGCCAGCTCGTCCG
The DNA here is from genome assembly GCA_023430425.1 of Actinomycetes bacterium. The sequence goes on from JAEZAR010000092.1 coordinate 59, forward strand.
AAATCGAACGGAACGAGATGAACGGATCGGGCATGCCAACCGGAAGCTCGCGGCTGTTGACGGCGGCCAGATAGTGATCCACCGCGTGCTCGTCGCGTTGCGAACCCGCGAGCTCGATGGAGGCTGGATCATCCAGCACCACGATCGCGCTAGTGCCCAGATAGTCCAGGATGGTCGTCGGTCGGTCGAGAAGCCAGGGCGCGAACATATCGATGGCGGCGGGTGGAATGCCATCGAGTGCTCGTTCCAGCGTCCGCTCGAGCTCCTCACGCACCTCGAAACGGAGGTGGGAGAGATCTAGCGAGCGAAAACCCCAGGCGGCGCGCGGCAGATTCCAGACCGGGAGCTCGATCGCCGGCAAGAGCGACAGAGTGTCCAGCCGCTCCAGCGACCGCTGCGAATTGGGATCGAACATGCGAATGCTATCGATCTCATCACCGAAGAAATCGAGCCGCGTTGGACCACTGGATCCCGGAGAATAGATGTCGATGATGCCGCCGCGTCGCGCGAATTCGCCGACGCGCTGCACGATGGTGACCGGCTCGTAGCCAACACTTGCGGCCCAGGGAGCCAGATCCGCCTGCCGAACAAGGTCGCCCTTCCGGATGTGTTTGGTCCGTGCGGATAGATCGATGGGGGACATGACCGCATGCGTCACCGACGCCGCGGAGAGAAACACCACCGGCAGTGCGGAATCATTCGCCAGCTGAGCCAGCGACGCGACGTAATCGGCGCTTTGGTCGCCGTCACGGGGAAGCCGTTCGTATGGAAGAGCGGCAGGAGCCGGCCAATGCACCACCGGTCGCGATGCGTCGAGGAATTCCGCGACCGCCGATGCAAGCACATCAGCGCGGTCGGAACGGGCGCTCAGAACGATCAGTGGCTTGTCGGTACTTCCGGCCAGCGCGGCGATCACCGCCGGCCGGGCGGAATACGGGAGGTCTTCGACCGCCAGGGATAGACCGCTCGATACCTGCTTGGTCAGCTTCTTGAGTGACGGGTTCGACCGGAGATCGGGAAGGATGTGAGCAAGGTTCAAGATGGGGCTCCGATTCGAGGGGACGCCAAAGAACCTCCAGAACCCGAATGGACGGGTCCGGTGGCAACTTGTCTATTTTACCATCGCCGGGCCTCAAACTCTCGTAAAATGCGGCACTCGATTGTCGAAATCTCAGGAGCCGGGCGCCCGTGAGCTGGCTACGTCGCAATCTCATCCTCGTGGCCGCGGTCGCGCTCGGTATCGTGCTCGGTGTGGCCGCGCTGCGCATCTACGACGACAGCTCGAAACCGGAAATCGTCATTCGCGATGCGGCGCAAGCGCGGACCATCTCGGTGCAGGTGGGCGGCGCTGTTGTCTCACCGGGTGTCTATCGGCTCGATCCTGACGCGCGTTTGGCCGATGCCATCCAGGCGGCCGGCGGCGCATCCGCTGACGCGGATCTGGCACAGCTCAATCTCGCGCGGCGTATGACGGATGGAGAAGATGTGGAAATACCCGTCGTTCTGCCGACTCCGGGCCCGGGAACGGTGGTCTCCGCGGTTGATGCAGGTCTTATCGATATCAATACGGCCTCGGCCGAAGAGCTGGATAGTTTGCCGGGCATCGGTCCGGCATTGGCGGATGCGATCATCGAATACCGCAGCGACAATGGTCCATTTGGCTCGGTCGACGAGCTGGCCCGGGTACCCGGCATATCCGCCCGCATGGTGGACAACATGCGCGACCTGATTACCACCTGACCGATGCTGGGGCTGGCGCTGGGTCTTGCGTTTCTCACGGGATTCGGTTTTGGCGCTGTTTCGCTGGTGATCTGGGCCGGCCTGGGGATCTTGGCCGTTGCAAAACGTAGTCTGTCGGCAACGGCGTTGGTGGTCATTCTGGTTGCAGCTGCTATCGGGATGTTCGAGGCAGGCGTGATCGATGATGAACCGATTGGCCCAGTCCAGGCGGGCTCGTTCGAAGGGATGTTGCTTGTTGAGGACGGCCCATTCCTGACCCGTTCGGGACAGCGCTTTATCGCGACGGGCACCGAGAATCCGCACGCGCGGTTGTGCGTGTATGCCGATTCGGTTCCGTCGATCCTGGCCGACGATCGCATTTTCGGCACTGGTTCTCTCGCGGCACTGGATGATCTCTCAGAGATCGGCCAAGCAGCTGCGAAGCACCGCGACTGTGACGCCCAATTGCGTCTCGAATCGATGACGGTGGTGACCCACGGAAGTGGACTTCGCACCTGGATATCGCGGGTTCGTGTCGACTTGTCGAGCTTCCTGATGCGGGCTGCGCCGGGCGACACGGGAGCGCTGCTCAGCGGACTCGTTACCGGTGAAGATGGCGGCCTGTCACAACGCGCGAGTCAGGCATTTCTCAGCTCGCGCACGACGCACATCACGGCTATCTCCGGAGCAAACTTTGCAACGATCGTGATGCTCCTGGGTGTCATGGCGAGCGGCGCGCTGAAGCGGAAATTTGGATTCGTACTGGCAGCAACCGTTTTGATCTGGCTCTATGCGGCCACGGTGGGACTGGAGCCATCGGCATTTCGCGCAGCCCTTTTGGCGACGGCCGTACTGGTTGGCAAATGGATTGGGCGCCGTCCCGATCTGCTGACCCTGACGGTGCTACTCGCTGCTGTTCAGGTCGCAATCCGTCCTCAGGACTTCCATACGCTCGGATTTCAGCTCTCCCTTGCCGCGACCATCGCGTTGATCGTGGTATTCGATGGCAGCGAGCGGGACGGGGATCGCCCCAACGGTGTGTCCTTGGTGCTGAGTGTTTGCGCGGCGCAACTGGCCACGATTCCGATACTTGCGTGGCATATCGGCACATTGAGCATGGTGGGACTCGGAGCCAATCTGATGGTGGGTCCGCTCGCGGGCATAGCCTTTCCGATCGCGCTGGTCGGCGCTCTGGTCG
>JAEZAR010000435.1 GCA_023430425.1 Actinomycetes bacterium
ATTACGATCAGGCACGCTTCATCGGCGCTTCACTGACGCAGGACCCCGGCAATGCTCCGGTGCTGCTGTTGGGCGGCAACTCCGATGCCTCGGCCTCATACCTGGCCAATTACACCGCGACCGATTACGTGCTGCGCTGGTGGTTCCCCGAGGAAACCTACCGTGGATTCGCCATTGCACCGGAAATCCCGGTTGGCCGCAGCGCCTGGACGTCGCTCGATCAGCCGCACGGTCCGTTGGACATCCTGAGCTCGATTTTCGATACCATCGACGGCGAGCAGAATATCGACAATCAGCTCCGGCTCTACCGGCTGTTGATGTACCGCGATCTCGACTGGGAAATCGGGCAAACACCATTCCGGCTCTATATCCGGAACGACCTGCTTCCCCTCTATAACTCGATTCGCTATTCGCAATAGCGCATCCGCCTGGAAAGGGTCTGGCGTGGCCGAAGCAACCGCTGACATCACACTCGAGCGAGACCAGGGCAGATCGATCGATCTGACCCGTGTGTCCTGGTGGACGGCGAGCGCGGTGCTGCTGACGCTGGCCAGTCTCGCGATCCGCATGGTAAAGCTGGGCTGGTTGCCGCTCTCCACGCCGGAGGCGAACCGCTCCTTCCAGGCATTGGCGCTTTTCGATGGTCGCGCACTGGCGCCGGGCGAGCACTTCTCGCGGTTGGACCCCGCGCTGCTGCTCGGACAGAGCGGCATGTTCTTCCTCTTCGGCGCCTCGGACAGTGTGGCGCGTTTCCTGCCAGCGCTTGCCGGAAGCGGCATCGTGTTGCTGGCGCTGGCGCTGAAGCCGTTCGTGGGCCGGGCCGCGGCGATGGCCATGGGAATCCTGGCGACCCTCTCCCCGGCGCTGCTGTTCGCGTCGCGCACCGCCGAGCCACAGATTTTGACCGCGTTCTTCGCGATGTTGCTGCTCGTCTGCTTCCTCTACAACGGGCGCGCGCCGTCGCGCCGTTGGGCGGCGGGGATGGGATTGGCGCTGGGCGGCATGCTGGCTTCGGGGTCCACATCGATTTCGGTGCTGCTCTGCATGATCGTGGGTATAGTGGCAGCCGGTCTGGTCGACTCAGAAGGCGACGGCGCGGTCCGGAAAGGCTTTGATGGGCTTCGCTCCGGTCTGGACGAGCTGATCGTGCTTGGGCTGGCGTTCCTCGGCACAATCGTGCTGCTCTTCAGCCACGGTTTCAGCTCGGTCAGCGCCTTGCGCGGCATCCCGGAAACCATTTCCAACTGGGGACGGCTGATCGTCACGACCGAGAGCACCACCCCAACTCAGTACTTCTTGCTGGTCATCCTGCTCTACGAGATCCTCGCGCTCTTCTGCGCGCTGGTCGGCTTCGCGGTGGAAGGTAAAGAGCGGAAGGGCCAGCTCAGCTCGCTCTTCTTCCTGGGCTGGTTCGTCGCCTCCCTGGTGCTATTCAGCTTCTCCTCCGGCCGATCGCCGCAGCAAGCGGTGCTGGTGGTGCTGCCGCTGATTCTCTGGGGTGGAATGGGCGCCGGTGCCCTGCTGGAAGCGATCGACTGGTCCCGGGTCAGTGCGCGCAATGCACTCCTACTGGTGCTGACTGTCTTCGGGCTCCTCCTTTCGATCATTGCCCTCATCGCGGCACTCGGTCGGATCGGCGAAGCGTCCGACTCCACGCGCGCGGTGATCGAGGTATTGATGATCGCCGCTATTGCGGTGGCGCCGCTGGCCTATTTGACGTTCATTCAGCTTCCGACCACGGAGATCGCCGAAGACGGCAAGCATGAGCGTGCCTGGCGCACTCCTTTGATGGCACTGGCGGCCGCGGTGGTTTTGTTGCTGGCGCTCTACTCGCTGCGTTCGACCGTCATGTTGAACTACTACCGCTCGGACGGCAGCCAGGAATTGCTGGCGCAGCGAACGTCCACTCCAGCGGTCACGGCCTTCACCAGCCGCATTACGAACGTCTCACGCGACTTGGCGGTGAGCGGTGCTTCGCCTCAGGACCCGGAGGGCGGCCACTCGATCACCATCGATATCGAGCAGCAGGTGAAATCGCCCTGGCGTTGGTATCTGCGAGATTTCCCGCTGGTGACCATCGTCCCGAACGGGGAGGCGGGGCAGACGGGCGCTGATCTGGTGATCGTGCAGGACCAATCAGCCATCGATCAATCAGCCTACACGCCGCAGACCGTTCCCTATCGCAACCGCGTTCCACCGCAGTACGTGACGCCGTCGATCGGCACGGTCCTGAAGTCGATCGTCATTCCGAGCCGCTGGGAGCAGGGTGTGCGCTTCCTGCTCTTCCGCACGGGCATCTCGAATCCCGACCCGGAAACAGTCACCGCCGGATACGGTCCGCGAATTGCGAACCAGCTCCATCCGAGCTCGGGACCGTATAGCCTCACCGACCGCCCGGGGCCGGGAGCCGGCCGCGGGCAGTTCGACGAGCCGCGCGGGATCGCGGCCGACATCACCACTGGATACGTCTACGTGGTCGACATGGGTAACGACCGGGTCGAAAGCTTCGGCCCGGACGGGGATTTTGCCGGGGCTTTTGGCGGTGTGGACGGCTCGGTGAACTTCGGTTCCACCAACGAGGGCCTTGGTCCGACCGGTATCGCCGTCGGCTATGACGGTCTCATCTACGTGGCCGACACGTGGAATCACCGGGTGGTCGTACTCAACAGTAACGGAGAGGCCGTGCGCGAATTCGGTTCGTTTGGCGATACTGCCGACGCTCCGGATGCCACCACCCAGCAAGGGCTCTTCTTCGGACCGCGCGCCATTGCGGTCACCGGGAATGAGATCTTCGTGGTCGATACCGGAAATGAGCGGGTACAGGTCTTCTCGCCGGACGGCACCTTCGTTCGCGCCTGGGGCGGCAAGGGCGACGGTCCGAGTCAGTTCTCGGAGCCAGTCGGTATCGTGGTCGGGCCGGATGGCCGCGTCTACGTGGCCGATTCTGGCAACGGTCGCATCAGCGTCTTCCAGCGCGATGGTATGCCGATCATGCAGTGGCCGGTTGCGGCATGGGCGGGACAGGCGTACTTCGAGCCATATCTTGCGGTCGATAACAACGGCCTGCTCTACGCTACGTCATCGGCTACGGCGAGTGTCGAGGTGTACACGCTCGATGGCGAATATGTGACCAGCATCACCGGCAGCGGGGTGGAGAACTTCCAGCGCCCAATCGGCATCACTCAGGGCGCCACTGGACAAATGATGGTTACAGATGCCGGTTTGAATGCGGTACTGCAATTCAGCCCGATCCTACCGCCGGTGGTGGAAGAGCAGTCCAGTCCGGTGGCGTCTCCGGTCGCCTCACCGACTGCCGAAGAGGCGACTCCCGAGGCCGCCGATCCGACTCCGACCGCCGCAGGATGATGCGCTGACCATAGGAGATTGAAACTGGGGTCCCAAATCGGAACCCCAGTTTTGTTCTTTTCAGGGTTGGTGCCGGGACAAGAAATGAACCGCTAGTCCTCGCCGGGCTCGGGCTCAGGAGTGCCCTCCGGGGACAGGATCCATTCCTCGAAGCGCTCGGTGAGCTTGACCTCGTATTCCGCCCAATAGCTCCAGTTCTCGACGAACTGCAACGGCTTATTGCCGGGCGCACTCGGCAACATCGCCACCCGGTCGTTCCGGATCAGCGCAAACGAATCGATGTTCACTGGGCCGTAGGGTACTTGGAGCGCAAAATTGGCCTGCGGCACGGCGCGCGTTGCGAAGTTGATGAAGTCGAACGCGACATCCGCGTTTTGCGCGCCGCGGGGCACCACCCAGGCGTCCGCCGAAAGCATGCCGTTGTACCAGTTGATCCGCACGATATCGGTCAGATCGAGCTGTGGGATGCGCACGTTCCAGCAGCTGGCAGCGGCGACCGCATTGGCGGCGATCAGCTCGACCGGTTCCTTGCTCTCCTGCCACCTCACCAGCACATAGTCGCGAAT
>JAEZAR010000056.1 GCA_023430425.1 Actinomycetes bacterium
CGCGCTCCCCGTGCCGCTCCCGCAGCGCCGCGTAGTCGCGCGCGACGGCGGCCGCTGTCTCGTCCGGACGGGCGAGAACGTCGCCCAGCACCCCGACGGCCCGGCTCGCGTCCGGCACGTGCACGACGAGGCCGGAGTACGCCGGGTCGATCTTGACGGCGGTGTGGGCGCGGCTGGTCGTCGCGCCGCCGACGAGCAGGGGCGTCGACAGCCCGCGGCGCTGCATCTCCGCGGCGACCCCCACCATCTCGTGCAGGCTCGGCGTGATGAGGCCGGAGACCCCGATCGCATCGGCGCCGAGCTCGTCGGCGGCGGCGAGGATGCGTTCGGCCGGCACCATCACGCCGAGGTCGTGCACGACGTAGCCGTTGCAGGCGAGCACCACCCCGACGATGTTCTTGCCGATGTCGTGCACGTCGCCCTTGACGGTCGCCATGACGACGGTGCCCTTGCCGCGGCCCGACGCCGGCAGCTCGCCCGCGCGCTCCCGCTCCGCCTTCTCCGCCTCGAGGTACGGCTGCAGGTGCGCGACGGCCGCCTTCATCACGCGCGCGGACTTCACGACCTGGGGCAGGAACATCTGACCGGCGCCGAAGAGGTCGCCCACGACGTTCATCCCGTCCATGAGCGGGCCCTCGATGACGGCCAGGGGCGACCCCAGCTCGCGGTAGGCCTCCTCGGCGTCGTCGGTGACGTGGTCGACGACGCCGTGCACCAGCGCGTGCGAGAGCCGCTCGCCCACGGGCAGCGAGCGCCAGGCCTGCGCGGCGGGTGTGTCGCGGGCGACCTCCTTGTACGAGTCCGCCAGGGCGACGAGCCGCTCGGTCGCGTCGGGGCGGCGCGCGAGGACCACGTCCTCGACGGCCTCCCGCAGCACCGGGTCGAGGTCCGCCTCGACGGTGAGCATCCCGGCGTTGACGATGCCCATGTCCAGGCCCGCCTCGATGGCGTGGCGCAGGAAGACGGCGTGCATCGCCTCCCGGACGTGGTTGTTCCCGCGGAACGAGAACGAGACGTTGGAGATGCCACCGCTGGTCAGGGCGCCGGGCAGGTTCGCCTTGATCCACCGCACCGCATCGATGAAGTCGACGGCGTACCTGTCGTGCTCCGCGAGGCCCGTGGCCACGGTGAGGACGTTGGGGTCGAAGATGATGTCGTGCGGCGGTACGCCCGCCCGCTCCGTGAGGAGCCGGTAAGCCCGGGCGCACACGGCGGTCCGGCGCTCGAGCGTGTCCGCCTGACCCTGCTCGTCGAACGCCATCACGACGACCGCGCCCCCGTAGCGGCGCACGCGGCGGGCGCGCTCGACGAGCGCCTCCTCGCCGTCCTTGAGCGAGAGCGAGTTGACCACCGACTTGCCCTGGAGCCGCTTGAGCCCGGTCTCGAGCACCCCCCAGTCGGAGGAGTCGATCATCACGGGGACCCGGGCGATGTCCGGCTCGGCGGCGACGAGGTTGAGGAACCGGGTCATCACCTCGGGCACGTCGAGCATGCCCTCGTCGACGTTGACGTCGATGAGCTGGGCCCCACCCGCCACCTGCTGCGCCGCGATGGCGACCGCGGCGGCGTCGTCGCCGGCGAGGATCGCCGTCGAGAAGCGCGGGCTCCCCGTCACGTTCGTGCGCTCGCCGACGTTGACGAACGGGATCTCGTCGGTCAGCGTGAACGGGTCGAGCCCGGCGAGGCGCAGCCGCGGCTCGCGGGGTGCGGGCGCGCGGGGGGCGAGGTCGGCGACGGCCTCGGCGAAGGCCCGGATGTGCTCGGGCCCGGTGCCGCAGCACCCCCCGACGACGTTGACCAGGCCCTCGGCGGCGAACTCCCGGAGCACGCGGGCCATCGCCTCGGGTCCCTCCTCGTACTCCCCGAAGGCGTTGGGCAGGCCGGCGTTCGGGTGCACGGACACGAGCGCGTCCGTGGCGCGGGCGATCTCCCGCAGGTGCGGCCGCAGCGCCTCGGGCCCGAGCGCGCAGTTGAGGCCGAGGGTGAACAGGTCCGCGTGCTCCGTGGAGATCGCGAACGCCTCCGGCGTCTGGCCCGAGAGGGTGCGGCCCGAGGCGTCCGTGATCGTCCCGGAGAGCATCACCGGCACGCGGCGCCCGACGTCGACGAACGCCTCCTCGCACGCGAAGAGCGCCGCCTTCGCGTTGAGCGTGTCGAACACGGTCTCGACCAGCACGAGGTCGACGCCGCCGCGCAGCAGCGCCGCGACCTGCTCGGTGTAGGCGACGACGAGGTCGTCGAAGGTGACCGCCCGGAAGCCGGGCCGCTCGACGTCCGGGGACAGCGACGCCGTGCGGTTCGTCGGCCCGACGGACCCGGCCACCCAGCGCGGCCGTCCGTCGCGCGCGGCGACCTCGTCGGCGACGTCGCGGGCGATGCGTGCGGCCGCCTCGTTCATCGCGGGGACGAGGTGCGCCGTCCCGTAGTCCGACTGCGCGATCGCGGTCGCCGTGAACGTGTGGGTCTTGGTGATGTCGGCGCCGGCCTCGAGGTACCGCCGGTGCAGGTCGGCGACCAGGTCGGGTCGGCTGAGCGGGAGCAGGTCGAAGTTGCCCGCGTACCTGCGGTCCGGGTGGTCCGGCGTCAGGCCGGCGGGCCGGAAGTCGTCCTCCCCGAGCCCGGCCCGCTGGAACCACGTGCCGTAGGCGCCGTCGAGCACGAGGATCCGCTCGCGGGCGTGCGCGGCGAGGTCGGCCGGCCCGTCCGCGGGACGAGCGCCGGGACAGTCGGCGTCGTCGGACATGACCCTCCTGGTGTGACGAGTGTGACGAGCGGCGTCGGGGGCCCGCGGGGCCGTGCCCAGGGTACGCCGGGCGGCGACGCGCGCAGCGGGCCGGTGGCGAGGCTCGGGGCCGCGGTCAGTGCCCGTCCGGCGGGTGGGGGGCACGGTGGCGCGGCAGGATGGGTCACGTGATCGAGGGCTTCCGGTCGGGCGACGTGCGCGCCGCCGAGGAGCCGTTGCTCGCCGCGGAGCGGGGGTTCGCGGGCGGCCTCATGGACCGAGCGGCGACGGCCCTGGCGACGGT
>JAEZAR010000088.1 GCA_023430425.1 Actinomycetes bacterium
AGATTGGCGACAGCCGCGACCAGAATGAGCGCGATGAGAACCAGCTTTTCTTTCTGTGGCCCGGACGATGCTTGCTCCTGCGGAACCACGGCGGGAGCGGGTGCATTCGTACTGCTCATTCTCCCAATCCTTCCACCCACACAGGGCGAAACGCGCAGGCGGGATCCCTTCGTGGCCCGGAACACCAGACCTCGTATCCGATTCAGCCGCCAGGCAGCGTCGACCTCACTCCAATCTCAGGGGTCGATAGGCTCCCAATCACAGTAGCGTCACGTTGACCGCAGCTCTATCCCTCCAAGGTTGTATTTCGCCAACCCGTCTGGTGGCGTTGCCGTCGGCAGCGGAGCTCCAGCAATGACTAGGGATTTCGTTGTCCTCGTGTTTCGGTTCCGAACTCGGAGAACTCGAGCAGCGTGCGCGACACAACCGACCCCAGAGCCAGAATCACTCCCCGGTCGATCGAGATCGATTCCGCGAATCCAGCGTTCCAGCGATGCCCGACGATCAGGGCCAGCGCAGATGACGCTCGTGGGATGGCGTCGACGATTTCTGCGAGGTCATCGATTCCGATGCCGAACTCGAATGCTGCTCTTGGCGCCCGGTCTTCTGCGGCCGCCTGGCGGAGCGCTGCTGCGGAACGGCCACTGTCATCGAAAAAGGCGGAGATCAATGTGCCGGCCCATGGACCGTTCTCCAGTTCCAGCTCGGGCGCGGCGCGCACCTCGATGTCGCCTTCGTCACCTTTCACGAGGAGCGCTCCATCGATTAGGCGAATGACGCCGTTGGTAGAGCTGGCACGCAGCAAATCGGCAATATCCTGCGGCACTTTCTCATCGGTAAAGGCGATGACGATGAGCTGAAGTGGCGAGCAGTCCATGGCAGGGCTCAGCCGGCGGTGGCGATATCGAGGCAAATCGCCGCGGCCAGTACAAGCGCGCACGGTTGACGCGGAGACACCTGGACACCATAGGTGTCGCGCACGCGAAACCAACGGCACGACACCTCGGCAACGCCCCCTTCCGCGGAGTGCATCCAGTACTCGTATGCCGCGACCTGTCCCTCGATGATCCAGCTGCCACGCTCGGTCTCGATGGCGAAGTGATTGCGTATCGGAGAGCGCTCGGACCGGTGGAGGACCGCCCGCGTGGTCCCGCTGGAATCGTCGAAGTGAACTGTGTGGCCCAATTGCAACGCGCGTCCGGAAAACTGACATTTCGGTTGACCGGCCAGGTCAGAGATGCGCACCAGATCGTGCTCGATGTCGATCAGGAAGGAGATCTCGCCGCGGTCGTTCATGATGACGACTGAGTCTGTCCGCGCCACGACATTCTTGGGCAAGCGATACCGGATCGAGCTGGGTCCATCGCCGGTCGTTGGAAGAGGAGCGTCCATCTCTCGATCCTCGGGTAGTTCACTGGCAACGTGCGCTATTCGCCCCACCATCTCCGGCACGAGATGAGCTAATCGAACGGTACGGCGTCGCGCTCGACCGGTCGATGGCGCAAAGGTGGTATTTGGAGCGTCCCTGGCAGGGCTCTCCCGGTCGAAGCACACGACGACCAATTGCCTGGGCTCATGGCAGGGACGTGCGTACTCCAGCCCAACGCAGTCGAGGGGGATTCAGGGCTAGATCGGTTGCAGAACTGTGTGCCTGAGAACGGGACGCAAGGCCGCGGCGTGACGCTCGCTGCGGCGAGGAGGTTCCTCCACTTCGCTTCGCTCCGGTCGGAATGACGGTTCGAGGTCAGGCACTTGTTTCCAGAGCCGCCCTAGATAAGGCCGAGCCGGCGTGCGCGATCGATCGCCTGGGTGCGGCTGCTAACCGACAGCTTCTCGAAGATATTGCTGACGTGCTTTTTCACCGTCTGTTCCGAGATGAAGAGATGGTCACCGATCTCACGGTTCGATTCTCCCGCCGCGATGAGCGCCATGACCTCGGCTTCACGCCGGCTAAGCAGCTCCCCGCCCGGCCACTCGCCGCCAAACGTGACGCCCATCGCATCGAGCAGGGATCGCGCGTACGGGGCGGTGGGGTCAGCCGTCCGGGCCACTCGTTTCAATACTGGTTCGATCATCGAGCCAAAATCGACAAACGAACGGGTGACTCGCTCGGGCGCTGCGAGCGCCAGCGCTTGCTGCAGGACGCGTTCGGCGGCGACTTCATGGCCCAGCGCCTGCTCGGCACTTGCCTGGAGCACCAGCAAGGTACGCACATCCTCCGTGCGCCCCTGGCGAACGGCATTGCGCTTCGCCGATTCGATTCCATCCAGCGCTTGTTGCGCGCGCCCGTCGAGCACCATCAAGCGCAGCAGGACGAAGTACTCCCGCAGGCGCGGATACGCCGGCTCGGTCATCGGATCGAGCCCACTGGACCGAGCCCATTCGCGCACCGGCTCCAGAGACCCGCTCTTCAGCCAGAAGCGCGCGCGCCGTGCGTGGGCGAGCCGCACATCAGCACCCCCGCCGATGACGTTGGCGGTTTCGATCGAGCGTTCGATCTCTGCATATGCCCGATCTCGATCACCACGAGCCCAGGCGATTTCGGCAAAGAGGTGATGAAAGCGGGTCCGATGCAGCGGCGCCGAGGTCTTGAGGGTGATCTGAAATCCCGAAGTCAGAATGCGCTCTGCTTCCTCCAGCTCATTCCATTCCACATAAATCGAGGCGAGCTGCCAATGCGCGTAGTGCACCACCACGTCGTTCCACTCGTCCGCCGAGGCAACCACCCAGCGTAGATGCTCAGCTGCCTCGCGCAAGCGACCGCGCATGATCAACGAACCGGCAGTGGCATTGCGCTCCATCAACCGCAATGGGTGACTACCGGTCCGGTCCACGAGGTCACGCAGTTCTTTCAGAAGCTCCTCGGCGGACGGGACATCCCCGTTTGTCCCGTGGAGAATCGCGCCGATCACCAGGACCCGCCCACGCTCGAAGGGCTCGCTGGGTCCGCGCACGGCGAGCGCCTGCTCCACATCCGCCAGCCCATGCTGCGGACTCTGGTAATAGGCCGCCTGCAGAATCCGAATCTGCAGGATCAACAGGAGCACCCTGTGCTGATCCTCGGTGGACCAGACGCCATCGACTGCCTGCAGCA
>JAEZAR010000120.1 GCA_023430425.1 Actinomycetes bacterium
AGGTAGGTCCGGACCAGCGCCTGCTGCGCCAGGTCCTCGCCGCGGGCCCGCTCCCCGCACAGCAGCCAGGCGGTGCGCGCGAGGCCGGCCCCGTGCTCGGCGACGAAGGCGGTGAACTCGGCGTCGCGGTCGCGCGCCCCGGCGGTCTCCACGCGGGCGTGCTCGAGCCGCTCGACCGGTTCCCCCGTCGTCGCGCCCATGCCCTTCAGACGGCGCGCGGGGCGGAAAGGTTGAGCGCCCGGCGCGCCGGCCTCAGGGCGTCGCGTCGTCGTCGCGCGCGATCTTGTCCATCGCCGCCCCGAGCGCGCGGAACTCCTCCCCGGTCAGCACGTCGACGAGCTGGGCGCGCACCTCGCGCACGTGTCCGGGAGCGGCGGCGTCGAGCACGGCGAAGCCGTCGTCGGTCATCGCGCAGTTCACGCCGCGACGGTCGTCCGGGCACGGGCGCCGCTCGACGAGGCCGCGGCTCTCGAGACGGCCGACGGCGTGCGTGAGGCGGCTGCGGGAGTGCACGACGGCGGCCGCGAGCTCGGACATGCGCAGGGTGCGCCGGGGCGACTCCGACAGGCGCACGAGGATCTCGTACTCCGAGAGCGAGAGCCCGGCGTCGCGCTCCAGCTGCCGGCCGAGCGCCTCGGTCAGCCGGGCCATGCCGGTGACGACCGCGCGCCAGTGCCGCTGCTGCTCCGCGCTCAGCCAGGGCACGTCCGTCGTCGCGGCCGTGCCGTCGGTCGCCGCCTGCGTGCGGTCCGTCGTCTGCTGCGCCATGCCGCGCCCTCCCGTCCCTCCCGGGCCCTGTTGCCAACTGCCCACCAGTGTAGTAGAACTGTCAACTACTTAGTTGATCGTTCAACCAACCTTCGAGGGGGCCGCCATGACCACGACCACCACCACCGCCCTGCCCGCCGGCGTCCGCGCCGGGACGTGGGCCGTCGAGACCTCGCACAGCCGCGCCGGGTTCACCGTCCGCCACGCCGGCATCGCGAAGGTCCACGGCACCGTCGCGATCACGCAGGGCGAGATCGTCATCGGCGACACCGTCGAGGAGAGCTCGGTCCGCGCCACGCTGGACCCGGCCACCGTCGACACGGGCGCCGAGCAGCGGGACCAGCACCTGCGCAGCGCCGACTTCTTCGAGGTCGAGGCGCACCCGACGTGGGAGTTCCGCTCGACGTCCGTGCGCGCCGACGGCGACACCTTCCTCGTCGAGGGCGACCTCACCATCCGCGGCGTCACCCGCACCGTCGTGCTGCGCACCGAGTTCGAGGGCGCCGCCACCGACCCGTTCGGCGCGGCCCGCCTGGGGGCCACGGCGACCACCGAGATCTCCCGCAAGGACTTCGGCCTGACCTGGAACGCCGCGCTGGAGACCGGCGGCGTCCTCGTGGCCGACAAGGTGACGATCACGCTCGACGTCGAGGCCGTCGCCCGGGCCTGACCGCCCGGGGGCGCGGGGGCGCGGGCGGGCGCGCGTCGCCCGCGTCCCGGCGTCACGCCGGGGCGTGGGCGACCCGGTGCCGTCGGGCGTGGAACGCGAGGATCTGCAGCTCGGTGGCGAGGTCGACCGTGCGCAGGTCGACGTCGTCGGGGACGGCGAGCACGCGCGGCACGAACGTGAGGATCCCGGTCACCCCCGCCGCGACCAGGCGGTCGCACACGTCCTGGGCCACCGACGCCGGGGTCGCGAGCACCGCGAGCGTCGCGCCCTCGCGGCGCACCACCTCCGCCAGGTGCGCGTCGTCCTCGACCACCAGGCCGGCGACCCGGGTGCCGACCACCGCGGGGTCGGCGTCCACGAGCGCCGCGACCCGGAACCCCGTGCCGGCCGCGACCACGTAGTTGGCGAGCGCGTGGCCGAGGTTGCCGATCCCGACGATGACCACGGGCAGGTCCCCGGTCAGCCCGAGCTCGGCCGCCACCTGGGCCTGCAGGTGCTCGACGTCGTAGCCCACCCCCCGCACCCCGTGCGAGCCGAGGAACGACAGGTCGCGCCGCAGCTGCGCCGAGCCGACACCGGCCAGCGCCGCCAGCTCGCCCGACGACGTCTGGGTCACCCCGCGCTCGGCCAGCCCGTCCAGGGCGCGCAGGTACACCGGCAGCCGCGCGACCGTCGACGGCGGGACCCTGCGACCGGTCACCGGCCGCCCCCCGCCGGGGCGGCCTCGATCGCCCTGCGCAGCCGGGCCTCGTCGATGCGCCAGTGGTCGACGAGGACGCCGTCGACGACGACGGCCGGCACGAGCTCGCCGAACAGCGAGCGGACGCCGGGCGAGACGTCGATGTCGACCTCCGACCAGGTGGCGCCGACGTCGGCCGTCACCCGGGCCACCACGTCCCGGCCCGCGTCGCACAGGTGGCAGCCCGCGCGGGAGTAGAGGACCACACGCGTGCCCGATGCCGCCGACGACGCCGTCATGGGGTCAACCCTAGGCCGGTCGGTAGGGTGCAAGGGTGGCCGAGCAGACGCACCGGGACGAGGGCCCCCCGGTGCGGGAGCCCGTCACCGCCGCGTTCTTCGACCTCGACAACACGATCATCCGCGGCGCGAGCGCGTTCCACCTCGCCGTCGGGCTGCGTGCCCGCGGGTTCTTCCGCAGCTGGGACCTCGTCACCTTCTCGTTCCACCAGGCGCGGTACCTGGCCTTCGGCGAGAACCTGCGCCAGATCGACACGCTGCGCTCCCGCGCGCTGTCGATCGTGGCCGGGCACTCGGTCGCCGAGATCGCGGCGATCGGCGAGGAGGTCTGGGACCAGGTGCTGTCGCTGCGCATCTTCCCGGGCACCCACGCGCTCCTGCGCGACCACCTGGAGGCCGGCCACCAGGTCTGGATCATCACCGCGAGCCCCGTCGAGATCGGCGAGCTCATCGCCCGGCGGCTCGGCGCGACGGGCGCGCTGGGGACGGTCGCCGAGCACGTCGACGGCTTCTACACCGGCCGGCTGGAGGGCGACCTCCTCCACGGCCGGGCCAAGGCGCGGGCCGTCGTCGCCCTCGCCGAGGCCCAGGGCCTCGACCTGCGCACGAGCTTCGCCTACGGGGACTCGATGAACGACGTCCCCATCCTGTCGGAGGTCGGCCACCCCGTGGCCATCAACCCCGACCGACGGCTGCGCCGGCACGCCCGCTCGGTCGGGTGGCCCGTCCAGGAGTTCCGCGGCCGGCGTCGCGTGGCGGCCCGGCGCAGCGCGCAGACGGCGAGCTGGGCGGGCGCGGCCTGGGCGGCCGGGCTCGTGG
>JAEZAR010000216.1 GCA_023430425.1 Actinomycetes bacterium
GCCCCACGCTCTCACCAGGGCCAGTCCCAGCCGCCCTCCCACGGCCACTGCCAGCCCCCGTCCCAGGGCCACTGGCCGCCCCCGTGCCACCACGGGTTGAGCCACTGCCACCACGGCCGCTGCGGGCGCTGGTCGTCGACGAGGACCGCGACCGTGCGTGCGGGCACCGTCACCGTCCCCGTCGCCCGGTCCCACGTCGTGGCGCGCACGACGTCGTCGCTGCCGTCCTGCTGGATGCGCGAGAGCACGTACCGGTCGCCCGCCAGCTCGGCCAGCGGCACCGAGACGTCCTCGGGCGTGGCGTTGAACACCACCAGCACGCCGTCCAGGCGTCGGTCGACGTCCCGGCCGACGGTGTCGTCGATCCGCATGACGATCACGCCCGGGTCGGCGTCCGGCCCGCTGGCGGGGAAGGACACCTTCTGCTCGATGAGCGCGGCGTCCCCGAGCCGGAACAGCTCGGTGGAGAACCGCAGCCGCAGCAGGTCCTGGGCGTTCCCCGTCGCGGTCGCGACGTCGTCGGCCGTCGGCGCGAGCGCCGGGTCGGCGAGGAGCGGCTGCTGGTACGGCCACTTGGCGGCGTTGTCCCCGGCCGGCGGCAGGCCGTGCCCGAAGCCGTTGTCGGCCCCCGTCCAGTCGAGCGTGTTGAACCAGTCGCCGGAGTTGTAGGAGTTGCGGTCCAGCGACTTGCTCCGCAGCAGGTCCGCCCCCGCGTGCCAGAACGACGGGGTCTGCGCGAGCGCCGTCGTCGCGAGCGAGAGGGTGTTCATCCGCACGCGCTGGTCCATCGGGGTGTCCGTGGGCAGCTTGAGCGTCAGGGCGTCCCACAGCGTCTCGTTGTCGTGCGCGTCGACGTAGGTGATGACCTCCTCCGGCGACGTCGCGTACCCGGCCGGCTGGCCGTTGTAGTCCAGCTCGGCCCCGGTCTGCACCTCGCCGGCGCTGGTGAGGAAGGCGTAGTCGCGCAGGTTGCCCGCGAGCCCGAGCCGCACGAGGTCCGCCTGGTGCTGCGCCCGCGCGAGCTGCGCCGCGGCGTCGCCGTTGACGGGTGCGCCGTTGGGGTCGACGTAGGACCCCGAGCCGAATCCCTGGATCCGCGGGTCCTCGTCGAACGGCCCGCCGCCGCGGACGGCGTCACGCAGCCGGTCGCTGAACGTGCCGATCCCGGTGCCGTCGAGCTGGCCCTGGGTGGCCTGGGTGAACAGGCGGTTGTCGGCGACCTCGCCGAAGTTCCAGCCCTCGCCGTACAGGTAGACCCGCTCCCCGTCGACGCCGTCCCGGTGACGGTCGAGCGCGTCGAGCGCCTCCCGGACCGCGAGCATCGTCTCGCGGGAGTGGTGGCCCATGAGGTCGAAGCGGAAGCCGTCGACCTTGTAGTCGCGGGCCCACAGGACGACCGAGTCGACCATCATCTTCTCGGCCATCGCGTGCTCCGTGGCGACGTTCTGGCAGCAGGTCGAGGTCTCGACCGCGCCGACCGCGTTGAGTCGGTGGTAGTACCCCGGGACCACGCGGTCGAGCACGGACAGCTCGTCCTGCCCGCTCGAGTTGGTGTGGTTGAACACCTGGTCGAGCACCACCTGCAGGCCGTCGGCGTGCAGGGCACCGACCATCGTTCGGAACTCCGCCACGCGCGCCCCGCCGTGCGGGTCGGTCGCGTAGGAGCCCTCAGGCGCGGACCAGTGCAGCGGGTCGTAGCCCCAGTTGAACCCGTCGAGGTCCCGGATCGGCTCGATGCAGGCCTGCTGCTCGGGCGAGTCCGGCGGGAACGAGGCCAGGTCGCACGGCGGCGTCGCCTGGGCGCTGCGGTCCTCCTCGATCGTGGCGATGTCGAACGTCGGCAGCAGGTGCACCGTCGTCAGCCCGGCGTCGGCGAGGTCGCGCAGGTGGGCGCGCCCCGCCGTGCCCGCCTGCGCGAAGGCGAGGTAGGTCCCGCGCAGGTCCGGCGGCACGGACGCGTCGTGCCAGGAGAAGTCGCGCACGTGCAGCTCGTAGATGGTCTGGTCCACGGGCTCCACGACGGGCTGGCGGGCGACGCGCCACTGCCGCGGCTGCCACCTCGCGTCGTCGAGGTCGACGAGCACCGAGTGCGTCGAGTTGACGGTGAGCGCGACGGAGTACGGGTCCGTCACGAGGTTCGTCTCGACCGCGTCGGTCGAGGGCGCGTAGACGACCACCTCGAACAGGTAGGCGTCGTCCTCCCAGGACGGGTGCCCGCGCAGCGTCCACGTCCCGTCGTCCGCGCGGGTCATGTCGTGCCGCTCGGGTTCCGCCGCGAGATCGACCGCCGTGCTCGGGCCCGCGGCGTCCGGCCAGCGCAGGAGCGTCACGTCCTGCGCGGTGGGCGCCCACAGCGCGAGCGAGGGCCGGTTGCCTTGCCACGTCGGGCCGAGGTCGCGGTCGGCGGCGGCCGCGGCGTACAGGTCGTCCAGGACGCCGGGGATCTGCACGCCCGTCACGGCCGTCAGCTCGTCTCCCTCGTACTGCGCGACGGCGAGCTCGCCGGTGAGCCAGGCCTCGACGTCGGCGCGGGACGCCTCCAGGTGCAGCGCGAGGTAGCCCGCCAGGTGGGGGAAGCGCTCGAGCTGTGCGGCGGTGAGCCCGCCGGCCACGAGCGTCAGCTCGGCCGCCTCGCCGCCCGTCACCTCGCCGTCGGCCACCTCGAGCGAGGCGTCCGGGGCGTGGTGGAGGCGCCACGCGAGGTCGGCCGGGTCCGCGCCGTCGAGCAGGGCGGTCGGCCACACGAGGGTGCCGGCGTCGATCCAGTGCGCCTGGGCCTGGCCGAGGCCGGGCAGCGGCGGGTCCGACACCTCGACGGTCAGCAGGTGCGTGGCGATGTCGTAGGTGAAGGTGATCGGCTTCCCGCCGGGCGCGCTGAAGACGATGTTCGCACCGCCGGGCGCGCCGCCCTCCCCGTAGTTCTCCGCCCAGCTGCGGCCGTGGGCCACCTTGACCTCCCACGAGCCGGCCGGGATCGCCGCGGTCGTCCACGAGTAGACGCCGTCGCCGTCGGGGTCCTGCAGCGAGGTGATGAGGCACTCGGGCTGCCAGTCGCCGGGGCAGCCGACCTCGCTCTGGTAGCTGCCGGGCAGGGTGATGAGCGGTCCCTGCGCGGAGGAGGTGAACCACTTCGTCGCGTCGTCGTAGACGAACGTGACGTCCTGGGCCGCCGCGAGCGTGATCGGCACGTTCGGGCCGCCGGGCTCCCCGCCGGCGCCGTAGTTCTCGTCCCACGAGCCGTTGATCGCGATCTTGTACTCCCAGCTGCCCGCGGGGACGGCGAACGTGCCGGCGTAGACGCCGTTGCCCTGGTGGGCGAGCGCGATCACCGGGCACTCCGGCTGCCAGTCGCCCGGGCACCCGAGCTCGGAGTTGAGCGAGCCGGGGATCGACACGGTGATGTCGGTCCGGCCCGGCGTCGGGCCGGGCTCCTCCGGCTCCTCGGGCTCGGCGCCGTCGACGGCGACGCCGACGGAGCCGAACGTCGACGCGGCGACGGCCGTGCCCGCCGCGTCCACGCTCACGGCGCGGTACTCGACGAGGGTCCCCGGGGCGAGGCCCGCCACGTCGTGGAAGACGCGCGGGGAGGTCGTCTCCGCCGTGCCGAGCGGGGTCCAGCCCGTGTCGCCGACGACGCGGTAGGCGAAGGAGGTCTCCGACCACACGTCGCCGGCGTCCGCGGCGACCGGCGTCAGCCCGGTCAGCGCCGCACCGGGTGCGGGGACGTCCACGGTGACCCCCGTCACGCCCGCGGCGACGGGGGCGTCCGCGACGAGCACGACCGCCCCCAACGCCGGGACGGTGAGCGTGACGCCGCCGTCGGCGTCGGCCACCACCGCGGCGTGCCCGCCGTACAGGGAGGTGAAGGTCGCACCCGGGGTGAGGGTGTCGACGGTGACCGTCGCGGGCGCGGTGGCGTTGTTGAGCGCGACGAGGTGCTCGACCTTCGCGTCCCGGTGCACACGGGAGAACGCGTAGACGGACGCGTCGCCCGGGCCGGACACCGGGCGCTCGACCTGCGCACCCGACTCGAGAGCGGGGGTGGCCTCCCGCAGGGCCGCGAGCTCGGCGATGTGGGCGTACAGGGGGGCGCCGGTGTCGAACCGGTCGGTGCTCCCGACCGTCTCGCCCGACAGCAGCGGCTGGCCGGAGTACTCGGCCGTCTGCGTGGCGAACATGTCCTGGCGCGCGCTCTTGTCGCCGCCCAGGCCGGCGAAGCCCTGCTCGTCGCCGTAGTAGACGACCGGCTGGCCGCGGGTGAGGTACATGAGCGAGTGGGCGAGCGCCGAGCGGGCGACCCCGTCGCCGCTGCCGGCGACGAAGTAGCCGATGCGGCCCATGTCGTGGTTGCCGAGGAACGTGGGCAGGGCGGAGGCGCTCGTCGTGGGCGTCGTGTACATGTCGTCGCCCGCGAACAGCTGCTGGAGCGCCGCGGGGTCGAGGCCGCGCGCGAACCGCGAGGCGGCGGACTGGAAGGTGAAGTCGAGTACGGAGCTCATGTCCGTGTCGCGCACATAGGGCGCCAGCAGCGCCGGGTCGGCGTCGAAGACCTCACCGAACATGAAGAAGTCCGGCTTGCCCGCGGCGTGCGCGTAGTCGAGGACCTCGGTCGTCCACTCCTCCCAGAACTCGGGGTTCACGTGCTTGGCGGTGTCGATCCGGAAGCCGTCGATCCCCAGGTCGATCCAGTCGGTGTAGACGTCGACGAAGCCGTCGACGACGGTCGGGTGCTCGGTCATCAGGTCGTCGAGCCCCGAGAAGTCGCCGTACGTCGTCGACTCGCCCGTGTAGGTCGAGTTGCCGCGGTTGTGGTACAGCGTGACGTCGTTGAGCCACGCCGGGACCTTGACGTCCTCGTCACCCGGCGCGACGACGGGGGTGTAGGGGAAGGACGCCTCGGGGTGCAGCGGCGGGAAGGTGCCGGTGCCGGCGTAGTCGTCGGGGTCGAAGGGGGTGACGCCGTCGGCCTCGTAGTACGGGCTGGTGGCCTTGTCGATGTAGGTGTACGTGCCCTCGGCGTAGGCGATCACGTCGGCCGTGTGGTTCGTGATGATGTCGAAGTAGACCTTGATCCCGCGGTCGTGGGCCGCGTCGATGAGCGCCTCGAGCTCGGCGTTCGTGCCCAGGTGCGGGTCGATCTGCGTGAAGTCGGTGATCCAGTACCCGTGGTAGCCCGCCGACACGTCGGCGGTGCCGACCCCCTGGACGGGACGGTTGAGGAACGACGGCGTGAGCCAGATCGCCGTGGTCCCGAGGCCCTCGACGTAGTCGAGGTTCGCGAGCAGGCCCGCGAGGTCGCCGCCGTGGTAGAAGCCCTTGTCCGTCGGGTCGAAGCCGGTGACGAGGCGGTCGCCCGCGAGCCCTCCGGTGTCGTTGGACGGGTCGGCGTTGGCGAACCGGTCGGTCATCACGAAGTAGAAGGTCTCCGTCGAGCCGGGCTGGCGGACCGGCGGGGCGACGAGCGCGTCGTCGGCGGGGGTGTGGTCACCGGCAAGGTCGAGCGGGACCAGACCGATCCGGTGCGTGGTGTCGTCGTAGGTCACGCGCAGGGTGGCGGGGCCGGCGAGCACGAGCGGGATGTTGGGCCCGTCGAGCACGGCGTCGGCGCCGTAGTTCTCGTCCCAGGAGTCGTTGAGGGCCACCTTGTACTCCCAGGCGCCCCCGGGGACGGTGAACTCGGCGGCGTACACGCCGGCCTCGGCGGTGGCCGTCAGCTCGGTCGCGCCGCAGTCGGGCTGCCAGTCCCCGGGGCAGCCGAGCTCGCTCTGGAGGCTGCCGACGAGCGCGACGCTCGAGGTGGCGGCGACGGACGCCGTGGGGAGCAGCACGACGGCGCCGGCGAGTGCGGTGGCCAGGGCGGCGAGGCCGCCGACGGCGCGCCGGCCGGGCCCCCTCACTGGTCCCCGGGTGGTGGTGCGTGCTGCGCGCGGAACCGCGGACATGGGACCCCCTCGTCGCCAGTGCTCGACTTTCACCCGGGTGAAAGTGCCGGTGGGCGGACTGTAACGACTTACAGCAAGATCCAGCAATGGGATGACCGGGGTGCGCGCGCTCCCATCTCCAGCGCGGTCCCGGCCGCTCGCAGGACCTGCCGCTTCCGGGGGGCGGGGAGAGGATGGACGGCATGGCTGACACGACCCCGCACACCTCCACCCCGAGCAGCGACGACCTGGTGCCCCTCGAGGAGGCCGGCTGGCGGGCGTTGCGCTCCGGCGGCGCTGCGGCACGGGCGTTCTACGACGACGTGCTGGACGAGCAGGTCACCATGCTGCTGCCCGGCGGCCTGGTCCTCGCGGACCGCGACGCGGCCCTGGACTCCATGGCCGGACCGCCGTGGGACGAGGTCGAGCTGTCGGACTGGGCGGTGCACGCACTGACCGACGACGTCGCGCTCCTCACCTACGCGGCGCAGGCCCGCCGCGGCGAGATGCGGTACGCCGCTCTCGTCTCCAGCCTCTACGCGCGGCGCCCGGGCGGGTGGCGGCTGGCCGCCCACCAGCAGACCCCGCGCTGACGAGGCCCTCAGCCGTCGAGGTGCTCCGAGAAGAAGGCGACGAAGTCCTGAGCGAACGCCTCGTCGAGCCGGTGCGTCCCGTCGAACGGGTCGGCGGTCACCGGCACCCCGGCGTCCGCGAGCAGGGAGGCGAGGTAGGCCGACCCCTCGGGGATCCAGGCGTAGGAGTCCCGCTCGCCCCAGACGAGGCGCACGGCGGTGAGCCGGTCGGGCAGGGCCAGGTGCTCGCCGACCTTGCGCGCCAGGTCGCCGAAGCCCGACTCCCAGGCGGCGACCGCGGCCGGGTCCTGCTCCGCCAGCGGGGCGCGCGGGTCGATGGGCAGGTGGTGGGGGTACGGAGCCGCGGGGTCCGGGGCGAACGCTGCGCCGTAGCTGGCCCAGGCGCCGTTCGACGCCAGGAAGCCCGCCAGGCCGTCCTCGGGCCGGAACAGCCCGGGCGACGCGGCGTACAGGGCCGAGAACACGTCCGGGTGGCGCAGCCCGATGTTGACGGTCCCCGAGCCGCCCATCGAGAACCCGGACAGGCCGCGGGCGGACGCCTCGGGGACGGTCCGGTAGGTCGCGTCCACGTGGGCGACCAGGTCGACGACGAGCGCGTCCTCCGCGTCGCCGGTCACGGGCGAGTTCGCGTAGAACGTGTTCCCGATCGAGCTCTCCCCGTCCAGCTCCACGACGACCAGCTCCGTCATGCCCTCCGTGAGCATGAGGTCCCACATGGCGGCCGTGTACCCGCGCAGCCGACCCGCGGGCTCGTCCGAGCCAGCGAGGAAGTACACGACCGGGTAGCGCGCGTCGGAGGTGTCGTACGTCGGTGGCAGGTGCACGACGAGGTCGCGCTCCGCGGGGTCGCCGAGGAGGTTGCCGGCCAGCGACGGCGTCGGCACCGTCTCCTCGACGGTGCGGCCCCGGGGCGCGGTGACCGCCCCGCCGGACGACGACGGGCTCGGGGCCGGGTCGGCCGGCGCCGTGCAGCCCGCGAGGGGGACGGCGATGGCGACGGCGAGCCAGAGGCCCGCGACCCCCCGCCCCGCCCGCACGTCCCCTCCTGACGCGGCCCGCCGCGCGGTCGGGCCGCCACGTCGAAGCGGAAGGACTCCGGCGCCCCGGGGGGGCCCG
>JAEZAR010000192.1 GCA_023430425.1 Actinomycetes bacterium
GGGTCAGCCGTGGCGGTGGGCCGGGCGCCCGAGGAGCTGGCGCGCGGCCGCGCCGATGACCGCGCTGTAGGTGGGGTACGCGAACTCCAGGCGGGCGAGCGTGGCGACGTCGATGCCGGCCGCCATCGCGGTCGTCACGGCCTGGACCACCTCGACCGCGTGCTCGCCCACGGCGTGCGCGCCCAGCAGCAGCTCGCCGTGGCGGTCGGCGACGAGCTTGAGGAAGCCGCGGGTGCGGTCGTCGATGACGGGCCGCTCCATGTCGGCGTAGGGGACGCGCGCGACGACGCACTCGCGGTCGCGGCCACGCGCCTGCTCCTCGGTCAGTCCCACACCGGCGTAGTCGGGGTCCGTGAACCCACCCGAGGGCAGCAGGTCGTGCGGGGCGCGCGCCGACGTGCCGAGGACCGCGTTGCGGGCCGCGACCTCCGCCTCCGCGTGGGCGGCCTGGACGAGCATCGCCTGACCGTTCGCGTCGCCCGCCACGAAGACGTGCGGGACCTCGCTGCGCAGCTGGTCGTCGACCGGGATCCAGCCCCGCTCGGTCCGCACGCCAGCCGCCTCGAGGTCGAGCCCGTCGACCTGCGCGGGCCAGCCCGCCGCCATCACGACGACGTCGTGCTCCTCGGCCTCCTCGCCGCCCGCACCGCGCCAGGCGAGCCGGATGCCGCCGTCGGTGCGCGCCAGCCCGACGACGGTCTCGATGCCGGTCTCGACGCGGACGCCCTGCTCGGTGAACGCCTCGGCGACCCCGGCTGACACGTCGGCGTCCGTGGCCGCGAGGATCCGGGGCGCGACCTCGAGGAGGGTGACCTGCGCGCCGAACGCGTTGAAGATCGTCACGAGCTGCGCGCCCGTGTTGCCCGCGCCGACGATCGCGACGCGCGCGGGCAGCCCGGGCAGGTCGAGGACGTGCTCGGGGAGGGTCGCGAGCTCCGCGCCGGGCACGGGCAGCCGGCGGGTGTGGCCGCCGACGGCCAGGATCACGGACTCGCCGCGCAGGCGACGGCCGCTCCCGGCGAGCTCCACCTCGTGCGGCCCGACGAACCTGGCCCGGCCCTCGAGCACCAGGTCGACCCCGACGGCGGCCACTCGCTCCGCGTCGGCCTTGACGGCGCGCACCCGCTCGACGGTCTCGCGCACCCGGTGCACCGTGGCCGGCCAGTCGATGCGCGGGTCGGCGACGGTGATCCCGTACGCGTCGGCCGTGCGCACCTCGCGGACGAGCCGGGCGGTCTTGGCCAGCACCCGCGTGGGCACGCAACCGGTGTTCACGCAGGTGCCGCCGGTCCGGACGTCGTCCACGAGGGCGACGCGGGCGCCGAGCTCGGCTGCGGTGACGGCGGCGGCCGTGCCGGCGGGGCCGGCGCCGATGACGAGGACGTCGTAGGAGTCGTTCACCGGCACACTCTCGCGGGCACCCGACCCGCGCTCAACCACCGTCCCGGCGCGGCGGACCCCACGCGACCCCCACGTCGGCGAGGTGTGCGGCCAGCGCGTCCCGTCCCGCCGCTCCGACGCCGGGCAGCGCCTCCACCTCACGCGCGCTCAGGCGCCGGACCATCTGCAGGTTCGGCAGCCCCGCGGCCCGGAGCGCGGCGACGACCTCGGCGGGCACGTGACCGTCGAGCGCCTCGAGCGGTGTCAGGGCGGCGGGCTCCTTGTCGGGGAACTCCGCGAGGTCGAGCGCGTCGGCCTCGACCGCGTCGACGTGGAAGACGGGGTCCTCGTGGAACTCGCCGGTCACGCCGTCGAGCCCGCCGTCGACCAGGGGCCGCGCCATGAGCGCGTCGAAGGTCGCGCCGCCGGGCGCCGTGATGCCGACCTGGGCGGCCGGCCGGAAGCCGAAGCGCGGGTAGTAGTCCGGGTGCCCGTACACGACCACGGCCCGGTGGCCCAGCCGGCCGGCGTCGTCGAGCGTCCGCCGCATGAGCGCGGCGCCGACGCCGGTTCCCTGGTGCGACGGCAGGACGCTGAGCGGGCCGAACGTCAGCACGTCGTGCGCAGCGTCCGGCCCCACGACGCGCGCCCGCGACCACATGATGCTGCCCACGACGACGCCGTCGACCTCGGCGACCAGGTCGAGCTCCGGGACGAACGACGGCGAGGTGCGCAGACGGCGGACCAGGAGGTGCTCCGAGCACCGCAGGGTCTCCGTTCCCCAGAAGGCATCGCGGGTGAGCAGCTCCACGGCGCGGCGGTCGGCCGGTGCCTCCCGCCGGAGGGTGAGGGTCATGGCGCCCAGCGTGTCAGCGCGGCGCGACCACGTCAGGCGATCCCGCCTCCGGTGGCGCGCCGAGGGCGTCGCGGACGGCTGCCACGGCCCGCGCGCGGAACGCCACCATCGACGGCGCCCAGCTCCCGACGTCGGCGGCGTGGAACATCCCGGGCTCGACGTGCAGGTCGCAGGGGACGCCGGCGGCGCGCAGTCGGTCCGCGTAGTCGAGGGACTCGCGCAGGAGGAGGTCCTGGTCGCCGACGCCGATCCACGCGGGCGGCAGGCCGGCCAGGTCCGCCCGCCGCGCCGGCGCGGCGTAGGGTGCGGG
>JAEZAR010000279.1 GCA_023430425.1 Actinomycetes bacterium
GCCTTGCGCTTGGCGGCGGGGTGGTACGGACGGTCCTCGGCCTTCGGCGTCGGGCCGCGGCCCTCGAGCGCGCGCCGGCCCTTGCCGCCCGAGCCCACCTGGGCGCCCTTCTTGCTGCCGGGCTTGCGCGTGGCGCCCCGACGGCGTGAGTTGCCGGCCATCAGCCCTCCTCGTCCAGCGTCCAGCGTGGGCCGGAGGGCGAGTCCTCGACGAGCACGCCCGCCGCGGACAGCCGGTCCCGGACCGCGTCCGCGGTCGCCCAGTCCCGCTCGGCTCGCGCCGTGGCCCGGACCGCGAGCTCGGCCGAGACGAGCGCGTCGAGGGCGCGCCGGGCTCGCGAGTCGTCGCCCCGGCCGGCCCAGCGGGCCGGGTCCAGGCCCAGCACGTCGAGCATCGCGCGGACGGCGAGGAGCTCGGCACGCACCCGGTCGGGGCTCCCGTCGGCGAGGGCCACGTTCCCGGCCCGCACGTGCTCGTGCACGACCGCGAGCGCCGCGGGGACGTTGAGGTCGTCGTCGAGCGCCGCGACGAACGCGGCGGGCAGGTCCGCGCCTGCGACCTCCCCGTCCGTCGGCGCGCCCGCGCGCTCCGCGGCCCGCTCGGCGAAGCCAGCGAGCCGGGACCAGGTCGCCTCCGCGTCCGGGAGCGTGTCGGCGTTCCACTCGAGCGTCGAGCGGTAGTGCGCCGCGATCAGGGCGTACCGCAGCACGACGGGTGCTGTGGTCGCGAGCGCGTCGGCGGCGAGCAGGAAGTTGCCGAGGGACTTGCTCATCTTCGTGCCGTCGACGTTGAGCAGCCCGGCGTGCATCCACAGACCGGCGAAGTCGTCACCGGCGGCGCGTGACTGCGCGAGCTCGTTCTCGTGGTGCGGGAAGCGCAGGTCGCGCCCGCCCCCGTGGACGTCGAACGCGGGGCCGAGGTAGCGCCGCGCCATCGCGGAGCACTCGAGGTGCCAGCCTGGGCGTCCCCGTCCGTACGGCGTCGGCCACGCGGCGTCGGCGGGCTCGCCCGGCTTGGGCGCCTTCCACAGC
Source organism: Actinomycetes bacterium (assembly GCA_023430425.1). Next base: position 1,032 of record JAEZAR010000279.1, read on the forward strand.
GCGAAGTCACGGGGGTCGCGCTTGCCGGCGGCCGCCGCGTCGTCGTCCTCGGCGCCCGCCTGGACGTCGTCGGGGCGCTGGTTGGTCAGGGCGCCGTACCGCGACCAGGACCGGACGTCGAACCACACGTCACCGGGCGCACCGGGGTAGGCGTGGCCCCGGGCGACGAGGCGCTCCATGAGCTCGACCATCTCCGTCACGTGCCCGGTGGCCCGCGGCTCGTACGTCGGCGGGGCGATGCCGAGGCGGTCGTAGGCCGCGGTGAACTCGCGCTCGTAGCGGTGCGCCCAGCCCCACCAGGGCTCGCCCGCCTCGGTCGCCTTCGCGAGGATCTTGTCGTCGACGTCGGTCACGTTGCGCACGTACGTGACGTCGTACCCGCTGCGCCGCAGCCAGCGGACGAGCACGTCGAAGGCCACCGCCGTGCGGAGGTGACCCACGTGGGGCGCGCCCTGGACGGTGGCGCCGCAGACGTACAGACCGACGTGACCGGGACGCAGGGGGACCAGCTCGCGCGTGGTCCGGGTCGCGGAGTCGTACAGGTGCAGCGCCACCGCGCCAGGGTACCCGCGGCGCCCGGGCGCACGGACGCGGCGGCCCGACGGCGGGCGGGCGGCGTGACGGCTGGACCTCGCCGGGGCGGCGGGCAATGATCGGGACATGGCGCACGCGGTGGTGGCGACCTCGTACGGCGGGCCCGAGGTCCTCGACGTGATCGAGGTGGACGCGGGTCGACCGGGCCCCGGGGAGGCGCTGCTGGAGCTGCGGGCCTGCGGCGTCAACGCCTCGGACTGGAAGCGCTACTCGGGCGCCTGGGGCACCGACCCGGGCGACCTGCCCATCCGGCTCGGGCAGGAGGCGTCGGGGGTCGTCCTCGCCGTCGGGCCGGACGTGGACTCCGTCGCCGTCGGGGACGCCGTGATCGCGTACCGCGTCGCCGGCGCCTACGCCGACCGCCTCGTCGTCCCCGTGGGCGCCCTCACCCCGAAGCCGCCCGCGCTGTCGTGGGAGAAGGCGGCCGGGCTCATGGTGACCGGCGCGACGGCGACGCACGCGGTCACCGCCACGAAGGTCGGGGCAGGCGACACGGTGCTCGTGCACGGGGCGAGCGGGGGCGTCGGTTCGATGGTGGTCCAGCTCGTGCGCGCCAAGGGTGCCCGCGTCATCGGCACCGCCGACCCGAGCAACCACGAGTACCTCGTCGACCTCGGCGCCGTCCCCGTCGGCTACGGCCCGGGGCTCGTCGACCGCGTCCGCGGCGCCGCGCACGGCGAGCTGACGGCGGCCATCGACGTGTCGGGCACCCGCGAGGCACTCGACGCGTCCGTCGCACTCATCCGGGACCGCCGGCGCGTCGCCACGGTCGTCGGGTTCAGCTACGGTGCGGCCCTCGGCATCAAGCTGCTCGGCAACGGGCCCGGTGCCGACCCCGGCGTGGACATCCGCAACGCCGCGCGCGGGACGCTGGTGCGGCTGGTGGAGGAGGGTCGGCTCGACGTGCGGGTGGGCGCGACCTACCCGCTGCACGAGGCGGCGCGCGCGCACCGCGCCGGCATCGAGATGCGCGTCCAGGGCAAGATCGTGCTCATCCCCGGGGAGGTGCCGGCACGAGGAGCGCAGTCGCGATCGCGGCGACTCCTTCGCCGCGGCCGGTGAACCCCAGGCCGTCCGAGGTCGTGGCCGAGACCGACACCGGCGCCCCGCAGGCCTCCGACAGCGCGAGCTGCGCCTCCGCGCGCCGCGGGCCGAGCCGCGGGCGCACGCCGACCACCTGCACCGCGACGTTCCCGATCATGTAGCCCGCCGCGCGGACGCGCGCGGCGGCCTCACCCAGCAGGCGC
>JAEZAR010000319.1 GCA_023430425.1 Actinomycetes bacterium
GACCGGATCGGTGCGCCCGGTACGCCCGGCCCGCCCGGCGCGCCGGCGGCGACGTCCGCGGGGCGCCAGGTCTCCAGGTCCATCCCGTTCGGCACGACCCCCACCTCGCCGCCGAACGCCGCCCGGACCCGGTCCGCCGCGGCCTGGCTCACCGCGGACAGGGCCACCCGGCTCCCACGCCACCGCCGACCGGCGAGGACCCGCAGCGCCGGCACGACCCCGTCGAGCATGCAGTGCCACGTGACGGCCAGCGGCAGCCCCTCGCGCAGCGCCACGCGCGCGCCGTCGTAGGCGAAGGGCGACACGACCCCGGCGTGCACGTGCACGACGTCGGGCGCGAGGCCCCGCATCGCCGTCCGCATGCGCGGCACGGCGGCGGGGTTGACGGGCAGGTCGAACGGCAGCCGGGCGCCGAGGCGGTGCACCTGCACGCCGGCGTCGTCCTCGACGGCGCCGCCCCGCTCGCCCTGCGGGCCGACGGTCGCCGTGAGCACGTGGACCTCGTGGCCGGCGGCGACCTGGGCGAGCGCCAGGTCGCGGACCTGCGACTCGATCCCCCCGGTCCGCGGGGCGTAGCAGTCCGAGACGTGGAGGATCCGCACCTCGTCAGGCTAGCCCGCGGCCCCGTCGGCGTGGAGGGCACCGACGCGCAGGACGACCGCGGCCCGGCCGCGGCGCGTCAGTCGACGGGATCGTCGGCCCGATGCTCGGCGCGGGCCTGTCCCCCGACCTCGTCCACCACTCGAGCTCGGCCTGCTGCTCGACGGCCTCGAGCGCCTCGCCGGGCACGCCACCTGACACCGCCTCACGCGGCGCCGGTCACTCCCACTCGATGGTGCCCGGCGGCTTGCTCGTCACGTCGACCACGACCCGGTTGACCTCGCGCACCTCGTTGGTGATCCGGCTCGAGATGCGGGCCAGCACCTCGTAGGGCACCCGGGTCCAGTCCGCGGTCATCGCGTCCTCCGAGCTCACCGGGCGCAGCACGACCGGGTGCCCGTAGGTCCGCCCGTCGCCCTGCACCCCGACGGAGCGCACGTCGGCGAGCAGCACCACCGGGCACTGCCAGATCGCCCGGTCGAGCCCGGCGAGGGTGAGCTCCTCGCGCGCGATCGCGTCGGCGGCCCGCAGCACCTCGAGCCGCTCGGCGGTCACCTCGCCGATGATTCGGATGCCGAGCCCGGGCCCGGGGAACGGCTGGCGCCAGACGATCCCCTCGGGCAGCCCGAGCTCCAGGCCGACCGCGCGGACCTCGTCCTTGAAGAGCGTGCGCAGCGGCTCGACGAGCTCGAACTGCAGGTCGTCCGGCAGGCCGCCGACGTTGTGGTGGGACTTGATGTTCGCCGCGCCCTCCCCGCCACCGGACTCCACGACGTCGGGGTAGAGGGTCCCCTGGACGAGGAAGCGCACCTCGTCGCCCGACTCCCCCGCGTCCGCGACCACCTCGCGCGCGGCGGCCTCGAACGTCCGGATGAACTCGCGCCCGATGGTCTTGCGCTTCGTCTCGGGGTCCGTGACGCCGGCGAGCGCCGCGAGGAACTGCTCCCGCGCGTCGACCACCTTGAGCCGGACGCCCGTCGCCGCGACGAAGTCCTTCTCGACCTGCTCGGCCTCACCGCGGCGCAGCAGTCCGTGGTCGACGAAGACGCACGTGAGCCGGTCCCCGACCGCGCGCTGCACGAGCGCCGCCGCGACGGCGGAGTCGACGCCGCCGGACAGCCCGCAGATGACCCGCGCGCCGCCTACCTGCTCCCGGACCGCCGCGACCTGGTCCGCGACCACGTTGCCCGGCGTCCAGTCCGCCCGCAGGCCCGCACCGCGGTAGAGGAAGTTCTCCAGCACGCGCTGGCCGAGCGGGGTGTGGCGGACCTCGGGGTGCCACTGGAGCCCGAAGAGCCGGCGCGCGCGGTCCTCGAAGGCCGCCACCGGCGCGCCCGCGGAGCGCGCCAGGACCTCGAACCCCGCGGGGGCGCCCGTCACGGCGACGCCGTGGCTCATCCAGACCGACTGCTCGGACGGCAGCCCCGTGAGCAGGACCCCCGCGTCGTCGACGTCCACGTGGGTGCCGCCGTACTCACCGGTCGCCCCCGCGTCGACGGTCCCGCCCAGCGCGTGCGCCATCGCCTGGAAGCCGTAGCAGATGCCGAGCACGGGGACACCCGTGTCGAACAGCGCCGGGTCCACCGCGGGCGCCCCGGGCTCGTAGACGCTCGCGGGCCCGCCGGACAGGATGATCGCCGCGGGGCGCCGCTCGAGCATCCGCTCCACCGGCCACGTGTGCGGGACGATCTCGGAGTACACGCGGGCCTCACGCACGCGACGCGCGATGAGCTGGGCGTACTGCGCGCCGTAGTCGACGACGAGGACGGGGTGCGCGGCGGGGTCCGTGGTGCCCTCGGCCCGCGCGTCGGTGCTCTCGGTCACCCGGGGAGTCTAGTGAGGCGCCAGGGACGCCCCGACCCGGTCCACGTGCGCCTGGGCGTCGCGGTGGACGCGGCGCTCGACGACGAAGGACATGACCGGGACCACGCCCGCGAGGACCATGGTGATGAGGCGACCCCACCCCCACCGCAGCTTCGCCCACAGGTCGATGACCGTGGCCAGGTACACGACGTAGATCCACCCGTGCGCGAAGGCGACCCAGGTGCCGATGACGGGGCGCGGGTCGCCGTCGTCGTCGAGCCCGGCCGCGCGGACGAGGTACTTCAGGACCATCTCCGCGGTCAGCACCAGCAGCATCACGCCGGTCACCCACGCCATCACCCGGTACCTGGTCAGGGCGGCACGCAGCTTCTCCACGCCCCCATCCTGCCCTGCGGCGGGGGTCAGACGGGCACGTCGGTGCGGCGTCCCAGGTACACGACCTCGGGCAGCCGCAGCGGCAGCTCGGTGAAGCCGAGCCGGTCGTAGAACGCCCGGGCCCCCGTGTTCGCCTCGAGCACGCCGAGGTGCACGCCCGGCACCCCGCGCCGCGCGAGGGCGTCGACGAACGCGCGGATCAGCGCGCGGCCGTGGCCGCGCCCCTGGTGCTCCGGGAGCACGTCGACGTGCAGGTGCGCGGGGAAGCCGGCGAGCTCCGGGTGGACGTTGCGCTCGGGGTGGTGCAGCAGGTCGACGAGGTGCTCCTCGCGGGTGGCGGGCCGCGCAGGCACCGGGTACCGCGCCGCGACGCGGGGCAGCCAGCGCGCCCGGTGCTCGTGGGCCCACCGCGCCGTGTCGGCGGCGCCGAGGACGTACCCGACGACGCGCGCGCCGTCGTCCAGCACGAAGCAGAGCTCCGGCTCCAGCTCGAGGTAGGGCCCCGCGAAGATGTCGGGCATCAGGTCGTCGGTGCTGAACAGGCCCGTCGCGTCGCCGCCCGCGTCGGCGGTGCGAACGCACACGTCGTAGACGTCGGCACGGTCGGCGGGGTCGGCGGGGCGGTAGGGGCGCAGGGTGACCACGGCCCTACTCTTCCCCACCCGCTCCGCCGCGGCGCCCGCCGCGGCACGTCACCGGTCGCCCGGGCGCCCCGGTCCCGCACCCCGCCGCCCGGTGGCAGGCTGGCAC
>JAEZAR010000330.1 GCA_023430425.1 Actinomycetes bacterium
ATACGAGCCCGGGCGGGGGGACGGGCCACCCGTAAATCGCCGCCGCCCGGGGACCCCTGCCCGGGGGCTGACACGCCGACCCCGGCCCGCGGGTGCGGCCGATCGCCGCCCCGGGCTCAGGACAGGAGCTCGCGGGCGAGCGCCGCCGTCTCGCTCGGGGTCCGGCCGACGCGGACCCCGACGGCCTCGAGCGCCTCCTTCTTCGCCTGAGCGGTGCCCGAGGAGCCGGAGACGATCGCGCCCGCGTGGCCCATGGTGCGGCCCTCGGGCGCCGTGAAGCCCGCGACGTAGCCGACGACCGGCTTGGTCACGTGCTCGGCGATGAACGCCGCTGCGCGCTCCTCGGCGTCGCCGCCGATCTCCCCGATGAGGACGATCGCCCTCGTCTCGGGGTCCGCCTCGAAGGCCGCGAGCGCGTCGATGTGCGTCGTGCCGATGACCGGGTCGCCGCCGATCCCGATGCAGGTCGAGAACCCGAGGTCCCGCAGCTCGTACATCATCTGGTAGGTCAGGGTGCCGGACTTCGACACGAGGCCGATCGGCCCGGGACCGGTGATGTCCGCGGGCGTGATCCCGACGTTGGACCGGCCGGGGCTGATGATGCCCGGGCAGTTCGGGCCGATGATGCGCACGCCCGCGTCCTGCGCCGCCGCGAAGAACTCCGCGGTGTCGGCGACGGGGATCCCCTCGGTGATGACGACCACCAGCGGCATCCGCACCTCGATCGCCTCGAGCACCGCCCCCTTGGCGTGCGCCGGCGGGACGAACACCACCGACACGTCGGCCCCCGTGGCGGCCATCGCGTCGGCGACGGTGCCGAACACCGGCACCGACCGTTCGCCGTCGGGCGTGGGGAACGTGACGGAGGTCCCGGCCTTCCGCGGGTTCACCCCGCCCACGATCCGCGTCCCCGCCGCGAGCATCCGGGTCGTGTGCTTCATGCCCTCGGACCCCGTCATGCCCTGCACGACGACCGTGGAGGCCTCGGTCAGGAAGATCGCCATCGCGCTGTCGCTCTCTCTCGTGGGCCGGGTCTCAGGCCTGGGCCGCCGCGTGGGCCAGCCGGGCGGCGGTGTCGGCGCCGCCGTCCATCGTGTCCGCCAGCGTGACCAGCGGGTGGCCGGCGTCCCGCAGGATGCGCCTGCCCTCCTCGACGTTGTTGCCGTCCAGGCGCACCACGAGGGGCTTGGTCGCGTGGTCGCCCAGCATGCCGAGCGCCGTGACGATGCCGTTCGCGACGGCGTCGCAGGCGGTGATCCCGCCGAAGACGTTGACGAACACGGCGTCGACCTGCGGGTCGCCGAGGATGACGTCCAACCCGGCGGCCATGACCTCCGCCGACGCACCGCCACCGATGTCGAGGAAGTTCGCGGGCTTCACGCCGCCGTGCTGCTCGCCCGCGTACGCGACGACGTCGAGGGTGCTCATCACCAGGCCCGCGCCGTTCCCGATGATCCCCACCGAGCCGTCGAGCTTGACGTAGTTGAGGTCGTGCTCGGCGGCCTTCGCCTCGAGCGGGTCCGTCGCGGCCGTGTCGACGAGGTCCGCGTGCTCCGGGTGCCGGAAGTCGGCGTTCGCGTCGAGGGTGACCTTGCCGTCGAGCGCGATGACCCGCCCGTCCTCGGTGCGCACGAGGGGGTTGACCTCGACCAGGGTGGCGTCCTCGGCCGCGTAGACGGTCCACAGGCGCTCGACGACGTCCGCGACCTGCCCCGCGACGTCGTCGTCGAAGCCGGCGGCGGCGACGATCTCCTCCGCCTTCGCGCGGTCGATCCCGGCCCGGGGGTCCACCGCGACGCGCGCCAGCGCCTCGGGACGCTCGACCGCGAGCTGCTCGATCTCGACGCCGCCCTCGACGCTGCACATCGCCAGGTAGCGGCGCTCGGCACGGTCGAGCAGGAGCGAGAAGTAGTACTCCTCGGCGATCCGGGCGCCCTCGGCGACCATGACGCGGTGCACGGTGTGGCCCTTGATGTCCATGCCGAGGATCTCGCGGGCGCGGTCGGCGGCCTCCTGCGGCGAGTGCGCCAGCTTCACCCCGCCGGCCTTGCCCCGGCCGCCGGTCTTGACCTGCGCCTTGACGACCACGGTGCCGCCGCCGAGCTGCTCGGCGGCGTCGCGGGCCTCCTCGGGCGTGGTAGCGACGATGCCGCGCAGCACCGGCACACCGTGCCGCTCGAACACGTCCCGCGCCTGGTACTCGAACAGGTCCACCTGGTCGGTCCTCCCTCTCGCGGGCGCGCGCCCGGGATGTCGCGGGCGCGGGTCCCCGTGCGGCACAGGACCCGCGTCCGGGGTGTCGTCCACCATCGTCGGCCGACTGATCGTAACCGCGCGCGGCAGTTGTCTTCACATCGAGAGATCTCGGTCGACCCCTCCGCACGCCCCGCGGACGCCGCCCGCGTCCAGAGTCCCGGCTGTCCCGCGCTACAGCTTCGTGACGGGCGAGTAGCGCAGGAGCAGGCGCTTGGTGCCGTCCGTGCCGAAGTCGATCTTCGCGACGGCGTTCGCGCCCGCGCCCTCGACGCCGACGACCACGCCCAGCCCGTAGGAGTCGTGCGTCACCTTGTCCCCGACGGCGAGCGAGGGCGCGTCGCCCACCGGTCGCCTGCCCGAGCCGAACGACGG
>JAEZAR010000335.1 GCA_023430425.1 Actinomycetes bacterium
GGCCCCGGCCGGTCGGCCGGGGCCCTCGCGCGGGCGGGCCGTCGGGCCCGCCCGCCGTCACGCGTACTGGATGAGCGAGGTGTCGGCCCCCGCCGCCTCCGCCGTCTCGACGATCCACTGCTGCACCGCGGTGGTGTCGACGCGGTACGCGAAGTCCGTGCCACGGCAGTAGGCGTTGAGGCCGAAGGACGTCACGGCCACGACGAGGTTGGACTCGTACCCGCCGAGGAACACCGGGCCGCCGGAGTCACCGGAGCAGGTGCCGCCCTGCCCCTGCCCGTTCCCGGTGGTCTGCAGGTTGAACCCGCCGGTGTTGTTGCTGCGCAGGTTCGTGATCTTGGCGTTGGCCATGAGGCGCTCGCGGAAGGAGACGACCTCCACCGGGCTGGAGTAGCTGAGGCCGTACCCGCTCGCCGTGACGGTGACGTCCTGGCGGCCGCGCTGCGTCGCGTAGGGGTCCAGGGTGCCGGGTGCGGCGAGGACCGCGTACTCGTCGAGGTAGATCGGGGTGTCGAGGATGACCAGGCCCGCGTCCAGCGTCTCGGGGAAGCCGGCGAAGTCCGCGAACCCGTAGTTGAACACCTGGCTCGCGTACGAGCAGGTGACGCCCTCCGTGCCCGTCGCGCAGGTCTCGGGGTAGCCGGAGACCGGGTCGACCTGCGTCGCCGGGTCGTAGTTGACGCCCGCGTCCTGCTGGAAGTACACGCGGGCGGACGTGGCGCCGTCCGTGCAGTGCCCGGCGGTGAGGAAGATCGTCGGGGTGAGCAGCGAGCCGGAGCACCGGCCGATGAACTCGCCCGTCTCGTCGTACATGACGAGGAGCCCGACGAACGGGTGCTCGTAGTCCTCGACGTAGTTGCCGGTGATGGCACCGGCCGGGGCTGCGACGCCCACGGCCAGCGCGATCGTCGCGCCGAGGGCGAGGAGGGACTTCCGCATCGATACCGACCTCCTTGTCGGGCCGGCCGCGGTCGCAGCCGGCGTCGACGCACGATAAACCCGGTCCAGCCAGGAGTGGCAACAGATGCGTCCGGCGCGGCTCCGCACCCGCCGCCGGCCGCGTCCCGGTCCTGGTGCGCGGCGGGGTCGCGGGTGGCGGCCCACGACCGGTAGCCGACGGAGGTGGCGAGCGCACGCGCCCGGGGCCGAGGTCCACGCCGAATCCGCTGGTGCCGCCCGCGTGCCCGGGCGCAGGGTGAGGGGGTGCGCGACGACGACCTGCTCCCTGCGGACCTCTGGGACGCCGATGCGGCACGCGCCTACGACACGCCGGGGACGGGGAGGTTCGCCCCCGAGGTGCTCGGACCCGCGGTCGACCGCCTCGTGGAGCTCGCCGACGGCGGCCCTGCGCTCGAGCTCGCCGTCGGCACCGGGCGGGTCGCCCTCCCGCTGGTGCGCAGAGGCGTGCCCGTGACCGGCATCGAGCTGTCCCCGGCGATGGTGGAGGTGCTCCGGACGAAGGTGGGGGCCGCGGCCCTGCCCGTGGTCCTCGGGGACATGGCCACCGCCCGCGCGCCGGGGCGCTTCGCGCTCGTGTACCTCGTGGACAACACGATCTCGAACCTGCTCACCCAGGACGCGCAGGTCGCCTGCTTCCGCAACGCGGCGCGGCACCTCGGACCGGGCGGCCGCTTCGTCGTCGAGCTCTGGGTGCCGACGCTGCGCACGCTGCCGCCCGGCCGTGACGCCGACGTCTGGGGGCACGAGCCCGGCTACCTCGGCGTCGACACCTACGACGTCGTGGCGCAGCGGATCGTCTCGCACCACGTCCGGTTCGGCGGGGGCGTCGAGGCGCGCGTGTTCCGCACGCCGCACCGCTACGTCTGGCCCTCGGAGCTCGACCTCATGGGTCGGCTGGCCGGGTTCGAGATCGAGAGCCGGCACGCGGACTGGGCGGGCACCCCGTTCACCGCGGAGTCGCGGTCGCACGTCTCCGTGTACCGGCTCCCGCCCCGGCCGTGACCGTCGTCAGTCCGCGGCGGTCGCACGTCTCCGGGTACCGGCTCCCGCCCCGGCCGTGACCGTCGTCAGTCCGCGCAGAGGCAGAACGGGTGACCCGCCGGGTCGAGCAACACCCGGAACGTCTCGCCCGGCTGGTGCTCGGGCTTCGTCGCGCCGAGGGAGACCGCCTCCTGCTCGACGACGTCGAGGTCGTCGACCTGGAGGTCGAGGTGCATCTGCTGGGGGACCTCCTGCGACGGCCAGCGCGGGGGACGGTACTCCTCGACCCGCTGGAACGAGATCACCTGCCCGTAGTCGGCGCGGATGTCCGCCCAGTCCGCCGAGGCGTCCACGGACCAGCCGAGGAGCGCGCCGTAGAACTCCGCGAGGGCGCGCGGCTCGGGACAGTCGATGACGATGCCGGGGAAGCGTGCGAGTGCCATGCGACCAGGCTATGAGCGGTTCCGGACGCCCTGCGTCCGGAACCGGCCGTAGTCTCGCCGCGTGCGCGTGATCTCGAGCGAAGGTGCCCTCGCCTGGCGGCTGCGGCGGCACCTGCTCGAGCCTGTCGGTGACGCGACGACGGCCGACGTCGTCGGCGCGCTCGTCGCGGTCGCGGCGCAGCTCGCCGCCGGTGGCGCGGAGCCGGGCATCCGGGCCAGGCGCCGGCGGTCCGCCACCGGGGACCTCGCGCGCGCGGTCGCGGCCGGGAGCGTCGTCACGACGTTCGCCCACCGCGGGGCGGTGCACCACCTCGTCCCCGAGCTGGCGGCCGTGCACCTGGCCCTGCGCGCGTCGACCCGCATGTGGGAACGGTCGAGCTGGCGCGGCCACTACCGCCTCGAGCCGGGCGACTGGCCTGCGCTGCGGGGCGTCGTCGGCGACGCGCTCTCGGACGGCCCGCTCACCCGCGGCGAGCTGGGAGCGCGGGTGACCGCCGACGCGCGGTTCGCCCACCTCGCGCCGGTCTTCACCGACCCGACGTTCACCCTCCTCAAGGCGCTGGCCTGGCAGGGGGTCATGTGCCTCGGGCCTGCCCGCGGTGGCGAGGCGACGTTCGCGCTCCTGGGCGCGAACCCCCGCTGGCCGGGCCTGCCCGACGTCGACGACGCGGGCCCTCGCGCCGTGCTCGCCTACCTGCGTGCCTACGGGCCGGCGTCGGGGGCGAACCTGCAGTACTGGCTCGGGGACGGCCTCGGGGTGCCCCGCTCGCGGCTCGCCGGCTGGGTCGCCGGCCTCCGGGGCCGGGTCGCCACCGTCGACATGGCGGGGCAGGAGCGCCTCGTCGCCGCCGACGACGTCGACGAGCTGGCGGGGGCGCGCCCGACGTCGGCGGTGCGGCTGCTGCCCGGCCTCGACCAGTGGGTGCTCGGCCCGGGC
>JAEZAR010000353.1 GCA_023430425.1 Actinomycetes bacterium
CCCCCACCCTCCCGCGCAGCCGTCAGTCCTCGACGACCGCCGGCTCCGTGCCGGCGACGACCACGTGCACGCCTCGCTGGCGCAGGCGCCCGACGTGCTCCGGGCTCGTCTCGGCGTCGACGATCACGTGGTCGAACTCCGAGAGCGCCGCGAGACGGTAGAGCGCCCGCTTCTCGAACTTCGTGTGGTCCACCGCGAGCACCCGCAGGGCGCTCGCCTCGAACATCGCGCGCTTGATGTCCACCGTCTCCTGGCTCTGGTGGAAGCACGTGTCGTCGACGATCGCCGCTGTGGACGTGACGAAGATGTCGGCGCGCATCTGCTCGATCGACTCCGTGGTGACCCGGCCCATGAAGGCGCTGCACCAGCGCCGGTAGCTGCCGCCCAGGGCCACCAGGTCGACCCCGGAGATCGTCTTCAGAACCTCCATGTTCGGCAGGTAGTTGGTGATGACCGTCAGGGGTGTCAGGCCGGCGAGCAGCGGGACGAGGTGGCTCACCGTCGTCGAGTCGTCCAGGAAGACGGCCTGCCCGGGCTCGATGAACTCGAGAGCCGCCCGCGCGAGCGCGCTCTTGCTCCGGTTCTGCTGGCCGATGCGGAACGCGTCGCTCGACTCCACGACGCTGTTCGGCAGGGCGGTGGCCGCCCCGCGCGCCTTGCGGAGCAGCCCCTGCTCCTCGAGGTCGTTCAGGTCCCGGTGCACGGTCATCGCGCTGATGCTGAACCGGTCGGCAAGCTCGTCGATCCTGATGGAGCCCTCGGCGAGGACGGCGGCGACGATCGCGCGCTGGCGGGTCTCTCGCTTGGTCATGTTCGATCGCCGTTCTGGAAGCCCCAACGAGGACCCTCGAGGTGTTAGAACTAACACTAGCGCCCACCGGGCGCGACCCGGGAACACCCCGGGTCGCCGCTCCCGCGGTGGGTCACAGCCGCGAGAGGAGCTCGACCGTGGCCGAGGCGCCGGACCGCACGGAACGATAGGCGGCGTCGACGAGCTGCATCACCCGGAAACCCTCGAGCGCACCGGACTCGCACGAGACCCCGTCGACGACGACGTCGAGGAAGTGCTGCATCATCGCGCGGTGCCCGTCCTTGACGAAGTGCTCGTCGACCGCGTGGTAGCGCACCGCGTTCGCGCCCCCCTCGACGTTCCCGCCGGTGACCGAACGGATCGGGTGCCCGTGGAGGAGGTCCAGGAAGCCGTGCCCGGTCGACCCGTAGGCCTCGTAGCGCAGGTCGAAGCCTCCCGGTGTCGCCCAGCTGTCCTCGGTCTGGCCCATCCGGCCGTCCTCGAACCGCAGCTGGAGCACCGACGTGTCCTCGACGCGGTGACCCCCGGGCATGAACGTCGCGGCCTGCGCGTGGACGCTGCGGACCCCCGCCTTGCCGGAGAACCAGTCGAGGAAGGCGAGCCCGTGCACGGCCATGTCGATGATGCAACCGCCGCCCGAGCGCTCCGGGTCCAGGAACCACGACCCGTGCGGGAGGTCGACGCCGTGGATCGACTTGAGGCGGAAGACGTCCCCGAACGTGCCGGCGTCCACCAGCTCCTTGAACGCACGCAGGGCGGGGGTGAAGAGCACGTTCTCCGCGTAGAGGAGTCGCCTGCCGTACTTCTCCGCCGCGACCAGGATCGCCTCCGCGTCGGCGAGCGTGTGCGCCAGGGGCTTGATGCAGATGACGTCCTTGCCCGCTGCCATGGCGCGCACCGCGACCTCCCTGTGGAGGTGGTTCGGGGTGACCACGTCGACGACGTCGACCTCGTCGTCGTCGATCAGCTGCTCGTAGTCGTCGAACACCTTCGGGATCCCGAAGTCCGCGGCGATCGCCTCGGCACTGCCGCGGTGACCTGATGCGACCCCGACGACGTCCCACCCGGGGATCGACCGGAACGCCGGGAGCTGCACGAGCCGGGGCCAGGACCCCGCGCCGACGAGGCCGACGCCGGTCACGACGACCCCGAGGAGAACGCCGCGTCGAACGCGGCCGGGGCCGGCTCCACCGCGAACCCTCGTACCCGGGCGAGGGCGTCGGGGGCGCCGCGCAGGCGGTCCATCCCCGCGTCCTCCCACTCGATCGACACGGGCCCGTCGTACCCGATCTGGTTGAGCATCCGGAAGCAGTCCTCCCACGGCACGTCACCGTGGCCGGTGGAGACGAAGTCCCAGCCGCGACGACCGTCGCCCCAGGCGAGCATCGACCCGAGCCGACCGTTCCTGCCGTTGACCAGGCGGGTCCTGGTGTCCTTGCAGTCGACGTGGTAGATCCGGTCCCGGAAGTCCCACAGGAAGCCCACGGGGTCCAGGTCCTGCCAGACGAAGTGGCTGGGGTCCCAGTTCAGGCCGAAGGTCGAACGGTGCCCGATGGCCTCGAGCGTCCGGACAGTCGTCCAGTAGTCGAAGGCGATCTCGGACGGGTGCACCTCGTGGGCGAAGCGGACACCGACCTCGTCGAAGACGTCGAGCACGGGGGTCCACCGGTCGGCGAAGTCCTGATAGCCGGCGTCGATCGTCTCCTGCGGGACCGGCGGGAACATGGCGACGTACTTCCAGATCGCCGAGCCGGTGAAGCCGACGACGGTGTCGACGCCCAGCCGTGCCGCCAGGCGAGCGGTGTTCGCCATCCGGGCGGCGGCGCGCCGACGCACCCCCTCGGGCTCCCCGTCGCCCCAGACGGAGGCCGGGAGGATGTCCCGGTGGCGTCCGTCGATCGGGTCGTCGCACACGGCCTGACCCGTGAGGTGGTTCGAGACGGCCCACACCCGCAGGCCGTGCCTGGCCAGCAGATCGAGCCGGTCCTGCACGTAGGCGTCGTCGTCCCAGCGGTCGGGGTCGAGGTGGTCGCCCCAGCAGGCGATCTCGAGGCCGTCGTAGCCCCAGCCCGCCGCGAGCTCGGCGACCTCCTCCAGCGGCAGGTCGGCCCACTGGCCGGTGAACAGGGTGATCGGTCGCGGCATGGTCGTCCCCTCCTCAGGCGATCCGGGTCCACGAGCTCCCGCTCGCCGCGCTGCGCTCCACGGCGGCGAGCACGCGCTGCACCTGCAGCCCGTCGGCGAACGAGGGTGTCGGCGGCACACCGTTGGCGATCGCCTCGACGAAGTCCTTGGCCTGATGGGAGAAGGCGTGCTCGTACCCGAGGGTGTGCCCCGGGGGCCACCAGCCGGCGACGTACGGGTGCTCCGGCTCCGTCACCAGGATCCGTGCGAAGCCGCGGTCGGTGACCGGAGCGGTCGCGTCGTACAGCTCGAGCGTGTTCAGGTCCTCCAGGTCGAAGGCGAGCGCGCCCCTCGACCCGGAGATCTCCACCCGCAGGGCGTTCTTGCGGCCCGTCGCGACGCGGCTCGCCTCGAAGGTGCCGAGCACGCCGGAGTCGAAGCGGGCCGTGAAGAGGGCGACGTCGTCGACCGTCACCTCCGCGAGGCGGGGCGGCGGGGCGTGCTCCGGGCCGGCCGGACCCACCGGGCGCCGCTCGACGAGCGTCTCGAGCGTGCCCGACACCGCGACGACCGACATCCGGGTCATGAACTGGGTGAGGTCGATGATGTGGGCCCCGATGTCGCCGAGCGCCCCCGATCCCGCGCGGTCCTTCTGGAGCCGCCACGTGAGCGGGACGTCCGGGTCGGTGAGCCAGTCCTGGAGGTAGGCGGCCCGCACCTGGCGGATCTCGCCCAGCCGTCCCGCCGCGACGAGGTCGCGCGCGAGGCTGGTGGCCGGCAGCCGCCGATAGGTGTGCCCGAGCATCGCGTGCACGCCGGACGCCGCGGCACGCTCCGCGGCGGCCGCCATGGCCTCGGCCTCCGCGACGGTGGTGGCGAGCGGCTTCTCGCACAGCACGTGCTTGCCGGCCTCGAGGGCAGCGATCGCGATCGCGGCGTGCGAGTCCCCCGGGGTGACGATGTCGACGACGTCGACGTCGTCGCGCGTGACCGCCTCCCGCCAGTCGGTGGCCGTGGCCGCCCAGCCCCACCTCGCGGCTGCCCGCTCGACCGCGGTGGCCTCCCGGCCCACCAGCAGGTGCATGACCGGCACGGCGGGCAGGTCGAAGAACCTCGGCGCGACCCGCCAGCCCTGCGAGTGCGCCGCACCCATGAAGCCGTGCCCGACCATCGCCACCCTGAGCACGCCCACGGCTCAGATCCCCTGCGCCAGCCGGTGGTAGGCGGCGTTCCAGCGCACGGCGTCGCGGAAGCCCGTCACGGTCGTCGACTCGTCGATGACGAGCAGCTCGGTGGACGCCATCTCCGCGAAGACCCGGAACGCCTCGATGCCGACGGCGTTGGTCATCACGGTGTGGTGGGCGCCGCCGGCAGTCATCCACGCCGCCGCGCTGGTGGCGAAGTCGGGCGCCGGCCGCCACACCGCATGCCCCACGGGCAGGTGAGGCATCGCCTCCGGCAGCTCCACGTTCTCCACGACGTTGGCCACCAGCCGGAACCTGTCCCGCATGTCGCTCATCGCGACGACGACGGCGGGCCCCGGGTCCGCCGTGAAGACCAGGCGCACCGGGTCCTCCCTCCCGCCGATGCCGAGGGGATGGATCTCGAGGCGGGGCGTCGACGTCGTCAGGGACGGGCTGACCTCGAGCATGTGCGCGCCGAGGATGAGCTCCTCGCCGGGCTCCAGGTGGTAGGTGTAGTCCTCCATCAGGCTCGCGCCGCCCGGCAGCCCGGCACCCATCACGTTCGCGACCCGGACCAGCATCGACGTCTTCCAGTCGCCCTCCGCGCCGAAGCCGTAGCCGTCGGCGGTCAGGCGCTGGACCGCGAGGCCGGGGAGCTGCCGCAGGCCCCCGAGGTCCTCGAAGTTCGTCGTGAACGCGGCGAACCCGCCGTCCTCCAGGAACGACCGCAGGCCGAGCTCGATCCGGGCCCCGTAGCGGAGCGCGTCGTGCCGGTCGCCGCCGCGCCTCAGCTCCGGCGCCACGGCGTACGCGTCCTGGTACTCGGCCGCCAGCGCGTCGACATCCGCGTCGGACGAGGCCTCGACGGCTGCCACGAGGTCGTTGACGCCCCACGTGTTCACCTGCACGCCGAACCGCCGCTCCGCCTCGGTCTTGTCACCCTCGGTGACCGCGACGTGGCGCATGTTGTCGCCGAACCTGGCCAGGCGCAGGGACCGCGCCGCCGCGAAGCCTGCGGCCGCCCTGGCCCACGTCTCCACCTCTCGCGCGACGCGCGGGTCGGAGACGTGCCCGACGACGATCGTCCGCGCGGTGCCCAGCCGGGCCGCGACGTACGCGAACTCCCGGTCCCCGTGGGCGGACTGGTTGAGGTTCATGAAGTCGAAGTCGATCGAGCCCCACGGCAACGCCCTGTTCGCCTGCGTGTGCAGGTGGAGCAGCGGCTTGCGGAGCGACTCGAGCCCGGTGATCCACATCTTCGCCGGCGAGAACGTGTGCATCCAGACGACGACGCCGACCACGCGGTCGTCGCCGCCGGCGTCGAGCAGCACGCGCCGGATCGAGGCGGGATCCGTCACCACGGGCTTCCAGACCAGGCGCAGGTCGACCGCCAACGCGGCGGCGAGCTCGGCGGACACGCTCCTGGACTGCTCCTCGACCTGGCGGAGAGTGTCCGGTCCGTACAGGTCGACGCTGCCCGTGACGAACCAGATCTCCCTGCCCTCGTACTCGTCTGGTGCGCGGCGTGCCATCGGTGTCTCCTCTGGGTGGGTTCCGGATGTCAGCGGGCTTCCGGGAGCGGTGTGCTCCCCGCTGCGGACGAGCGGAGGACGGCGGCCGCCTCGTCGACGACCTGCCACAGGGCGTCTGGGTCGTGGGCGAAGCGGCCGAGGAACAACCCGTCGACGTGCCCGTGGAACTCGGCCAGGACGCCGGGCCGGGCCGCTCCGCCGTAGATGACCCCGCTGTCCTCGCGACCGGACATGCCCCGCAGGCACGTCCGCAGCGCGTCGCACACTTCCTGGACCCGGGCGACGGGCGCGGGCTCGTCCGCGCCGATCGCCCACTTCGGCTCGTAGGCGACGAGGACGCGGCCACCCGGTGCGTTCGCCAGTGCCGAGCGGAGCTGATCGACGACGTAGTCGGCGGCCTGGGCGGTGGACAGGCCGGCCGGCTCACCCAGGCAGAGGAGGGGCGTCATCCCGTTGCGGAGGACCGCGCCCGCCTTCGCCGCCACGACTTCGTCGTTCTCGCCGAAGAGGTCGCGGCGCTCGGCGTGCCCCACCTCCACGAGGCTCACCCCGACCTCCGCCAGCTCCGCCGCACTCACCTCGCCGGTGAAGGCGCCCGAGTCCTCCGCCGCGCCGTCTTGCGCCCCCACCAGGACCGCCGTGTCGCGGAACGCCTCGATGGCGGCGACGACCTGGAGGTGGCTCGGCATGACGAAGAGCACGATGTCGCCGGCCACGACGGCCGGGTGGACGGCGCTCGTCGCCGCCACCTGCCGGAACCAGTCCAGGCCCGCACCGAAGCCGAAGTACATCTTGAGGCTCACGCCGACGTAGAGAGGGGACACGGTCAGCACGACCCCGTCGTCTCGTACCGGTCGATCACGGCGACCTTCGCGGCGGAGGGCGAGGTCGGGTCGAACCGGTAGGTCAGCCACTCCCGGACCAGGCGGCGGGCCAGCTCGAGGCCGACCACCCGCTGCCCGAGCGCAAGGACCTGCGCGTCGTTGGACCTCACGGCCCGCTCGACGGAGTAGCTGTCGTGTGCCGTCACCGCGCGCACGCCGGGGACCTTGTTCGCGGAGATCGCCACGCCGAGGCCCGTGCCGCAGATGAGCAGGGCCCGGTCCGCGCGCCCGTCGGCGACGAGCTCCGCCGCGGCGATCGCGACGGCCGGGTACGGGGTGTGCCCGTCGGCGTCGACACCCACGTCGACGACCGTCGCGACCAGGTCGCTCTCCTCGAGGTCCCGCGTCAGGACGGCCTTGTACTCCACGCCTGCGTCGTCGGACCCGACGACGATGCGCCACCGATCGGTCATCCCACCCGCCCCCCATCCCTGTCCGCCTGCGCGACGACACCCGCCGCTGCCGCCGCGACCACGGCGAACGACGACGCCCCCGGGTCCGGAGTACCCCGGCTGCGGTCGGCGTGCGGACGGGCCCGACCGAGGCGCGGGGTCAGCTCCGCCGTCGCAGCCGCGGCGTCCGCGGCCGCCCGCGCTGCGGCGTGGCAGGCCTGGGCGAGCGTCGCACCGGACGCGAGCTCCGCCGTGAGCACCTGCTCGTACGGCACCAGGGCGTCGACCATCGTCTTGTCCCCCACGCGCGCGCCGCCCAGCTCCCGGACCCGCGCGGCCCCGGCGGCGACAGCGGCGGCGACGGCGCCGCCGACCACGTCCTGCCCGGGATCGCCCTGGTCGCCGACCACCTCGGCCATCGCGCGCAGCGCGCTCCCCCACAG
>JAEZAR010000366.1 GCA_023430425.1 Actinomycetes bacterium
GCCCCACCCGCTCGGCCAGCTCGAGGCACGCCCGCACCCCGCCGAGCGGCTGGACCTTGAGGACCACGACGTCGCACGCCCCCGCGCGGACGACGGCGAGCGGGTCGTCAGCGAGGCGCACGGCCTCGTCGGCGGCCACGGGCACGTCCACCCGCCGCCGCACCGCGACGAGCTCGGCGACCGTCCGGCACGGCTGCTCCACGTACTCCAGGCCGCCGGCGGCGGCGTCGAGCGCGCGGATCCGGGCGATCGCGGTGGGCGCGTCCCAGGCGGCGTTCGCGTCGACCCGGATCCGGCCGGCCGGCCCGAGGGCGTCCCGCACGGCCGCGACCCGGGCCTCGTCGGCCCCCGCCGGCTGCCCCGGCTCGGCCACCTTGACCTTGGCGGTGGTGCAGCCGGACGCGGCGACGACCTGCCGGGCCGCCTCCGCGTCGACCGCGGGCACCGTCACGTTGACGGGCACGGCGTCGCGCACGGGGCAGGGCGGGGGGTGGTCGGCCCACTCGCGGGCCGCGCGCCACCACGGGCGGGCGGCGGCGTCGTCGTAGTCCCAGAAGGGGGAGAACTCGGCCCAGCCCGCCGCGCCGCGCACCAGCATCCCGTCGCGCCAGGTCAGGCCGCGGAACCGCGTGACGAGCGGCACACGGTAGACGACGGCGTCGGGCGGCACGGGCGTCACGGTAGCGGCGCGGCCACCGCGGCGGGGGGCTCTTGGCCGAACACGTGCAGACCGACGATGCCCGCCACGATGAGCACCAGCGAGACGATCTTGCCGACGCTGACCGCCTCCCCGAGCCACGCCATCCCGACCATCGCGGTGACGGAGGCTCCGATGCCCGTCCACACCGCGTACGCGACCCCGACCGGGAGCGTGCGCAGGGCCCACGCGAGCCCGCCCATGCTCGCGACGAGCAGGACCACGAACGTCACCGACGGCCACAGCCTGGTGAAGCCGTCCGACGCCTTGAGGCTGAGCGCCCACCCGGCCTCGAGGATCCCCGACACGATCAGCACGGCCCATGCCATCGCGGCACCTCCCTCGCGGCGAGCCCGGCGCCACCGCACGCCCGAACGCTACGGGCCGGGCGGCTACTGTGCCGCCATGAGCGCGCTGCCCGGGGTCTCCGCCACCTTCGACGCGACGCGGTGGCGCCCGGTCCCCGGCTTCGAGGACCTCACCGACGTCACCTATCACCGCGGCGTCGGCGAGGTCGACGGCACGTCACGGCCCGCCCCCGTCGTCCGCGTGGCGTTCGACCGGCCGGAGGTGCGCAACGCCTTCCGGCCGCACACCGTCGACGAGCTGTACCGCGCGCTCGACCACGCGCGGCAGTCCCCCGACGTCGGGGTCGTGCTGCTCACGGGCAACGGCCCGAGCCCCAAGGACGGGGGGTGGGCCTTCTGCTCGGGCGGCGACCAGCGGATCCGCGGGCGTGACGGGTACCGGTACGCGAGCGAGCCCACGAGAGGGGGCGCCGGCGACGTCGACCCGACCCGCGCGGGGCGCCTGCACGTCCTGGAGGTGCAGCGGCTCATCCGCACGATGCCGAAGGTCGTGGTCGCCGTCGTCGACGGCTGGGCCGCGGGCGGCGGGCACTCGCTGCACGTCGTGTGCGACCTCACCGTCGCGTGCCGCCAGCACGGCCGGTTCAAGCAGACGGACGCCGACGTCGGCTCCTTCGACGGGGGCTACGGCTCGGCGCTGCTCGCCCGGCAGGTGGGGCAGAAGCGCGCCCGGGAGATCTTCTTCCTCGCCCGCGAGTACTCCGCCGACGACGCCCAGGGCTGGGGCGCCGTCAACGAGGTCGCGGACCACGACGCGCTGGAGGACCTCGCGTGGTCCTACGCGCGGACGATCGCGGGGAAGTCCCCGCAGGCGGTGCGGATGCTGAAGTTCGCGTTCAACCTCGCCGACGACGGCCTGGCCGGCCAGCAGGTGTTCGCCGGCGAGGCGACCAGGCTCGCCTACATGACCGACGAGGCGGTCGAGGGCCGGGACGCCTTCCTGGCCAAGCGCGCGCCGGACTGGTCGGCCTTCCCGTACCACTTCTAGTCGTCGCGCCGGGGGCGCCGGGCGCGCCGGACCGGTCGGCCGTCCCGTACCACTCCCCGTCGTCCCGTCCCACGTCTCGTCGTCGCGCTGGGGGCGCCGCGGGCGGCCTACGGCTGGGCGACGCTGCCCAGCGACCACACGACGACGTCGACCACCTCGCGCAGGGCGAACGCGCACGCGAGCACGACCCCGAAGAGCATCACCACGGCGATGCCCGCGGGGACGACGGAGCGCAGGCGGTCCTGGCGCTGCTCGGAGAGCTCGAGGTCGAAGGTCTCGTCGGTCATGACCCGAGCGTGCCGCGCGTGACCGGGAGCGCGGATCGGCCCGACGACGGGACCTGACGCCGGCGCGGTCCGCCTTCAGGCCGAGCCCGCGTCCTCCCCGAGAGGGATCAGCCGATCGTCAGCGAGCCGCTGCCCGCCGGGACGAGCTCGACCCACGTGTTGCCGGGCGCGAGCAGGACCGGCGAGCCGTCCGGCAGGAGCAGCTGCAGCGGCTCGTCGCGGCCGGCCTTGCTCCACACGACGGGGATCACCATGCCGCCGGACGCCACGACACCCTCGCCCTGACCCTCGAGCACGTAGGTCGGGACCGGAGCGCTGTTCTGCGCGTCGTAGCCGCTGTCCCGGTGCGTCGCGGTGATCGAGACGACGTTGACGGCGGACAGCTGGACGCCGCTCTCGGCCATCGCTGCCTGTCCACCCTCGGCGCGCAGCCAACGGCCGGTTCCCGCGTCGAACGTCCACGAAGGCCGGGACTGGCCCGAGAGCCGGAAGCTCAGGGAGCCCGCGGGCGAGCCCGCGAGCGCCGCCGTCGCCAGACCGGGGCGCAGGGCGAAGTGGAACTGCTGCGCGGGCGGGGCCGCGTGGTTGCCGTCCACCTGGGCGAGGAAGGTCGCCAGGGACCCGTAGACGTTGTGGGGCGCGGATCGGCGGCTCACGCGGTAGAGGCCGTCGGCGCCGGCGTCGTGGCTGATGGGCTGGAGCGGGGAGGCGTAGACCTCGCTGAGGATGCCCGGCTGGCCGCCCGAGAACACGAGCAGCCCGCGCAGCGGCGAGGCGATCGGCATGTCCATCGGGCGCACCGAGCGGATCGGCCCGATCTCCTCGGGGAGCTGGGAGTGGTAGACCGCGACGAGCCGGGAGACCTCGAACTCGACGATGGTCTCCCAGACGACGTCGGCGGCCTCCAGGCCGGCCTGCGGTCGCGCCGAGCTCGTGTTCTCGATCTTGACGGCGACGGCCGGGTGCGCGCCGACGACGTCCGTCGTGACGCCGGTCAGCGGCCAGGTCAGGGGGATCGTCGGCTCGGGCGGGGCGGCGCGCACGGCGTCGATGCCTGGCGTCACCGTCACGTCGGGCGGCGGTTCGGGCGCCGTCGCGGGGGCGGCGCACGCGGCCAGGGCCGTCAGGACCGCGACGGCGGCCCCCAGGACACCGGACCGACGCCGTCCGCGGACCGTGCGTGCGGTCGACCGTGCCACTGCTGCTCCTCCCGACGGACCGGCGCGGGGCGCGGGGCCCCGGAACACTCTAGGCCGCACCTACCCTGGCTCCGTGCAGCGCCTCGTCCGTGCCGTCGCGGTTCACCCCGCGGACCCGGACGTCGTCGCGGCGCTGCACGCGGCACTGGGTGCGGCGCTCGACGGCACGGGGCCGGCGCTGGCGCCCCTGGGTCCGGCGGCGGTGGGCGGGGACGTGCCCGGACTGCCCGCGGCGGTGGGCGGGGGCGTGCCCGAACCGCCGGCGACGGTGGGCGGGGACGTGCCCGGACTGCCCGCGACGGTGGGCGGGGACGTGCCCGGTCCCGTCGTGGTCCCCGACGAGGTCGCGCTCGTGGTCACCACGTCCGGGTCCACCGGGGAACCCCGCGCGGTGATACTGGACGGCGCGGCGCTCGAGGCGTCGGCGCGCGCGACGCACGACCGGCTCGGCGGACCGGGACGGTGGCTGCTCTGCCTGCCGCTGCACCACGTGGCGGGCCTGCAGGTGGTGGTCCGCTCGCTCGTGGCGGGCACGACGCCGGTGGTCCCCCCCGGCGGTCCGTTCGACCCGCGAGGGGTCGCCGACCTCATGGACGGGCTGCCGGCGCCTGCCCGGCCCCGGTACGCGTCGATCGTCCCCACGCAGCTGCACCGGCTGCTCGCGGCCGCGCCGGACGGCCCTCTCCCGCCCGACCTGCGCGGCTGGACGGAGCTCGACGCGGTCCTCGTCGGCGGGGCGGCGACGCCGGCGACGCTCCTCGCGCGCGCCCGGCGGGCGGGGCTGCGCGTGGTCACCACCTACGGCGCGACCGAGACGGGCGGCGGGTGCGTGTACGACGGCGTCCCCCTCGCGGGCGTCCAGGTGCGGGTGGCGGACGACCTGGTCCACCTCGCGGGCCCCGTGCTCGCGCGCGGCTATCTCGGCCGGCCCGATCTCGACGCGGCGGCGTTCCCGGTCCTCGAGGGCCGGCGGTGGTTCCGCACCGGCGACGCGGGCGCGGTCGAGGACGGCCGGCTGGCAGTGCACGGACGCGTCGACGACGTCGTGACCACGGGCGGGGTGAAGGTCGCGCCGGCGGCCGTGGAGCGCGCGCTCGCGGGGGTGCCGGGCGTCGGGCAGGTGTGCGTCGTGGGGGTCCCCGACGAGGAGTGGGGGGCCGTGGTGGTGGCCGTCGTCGTGCCGGAGGGCCCGGTGCCGGGGCTGGAC
>JAEZAR010000454.1 GCA_023430425.1 Actinomycetes bacterium
GGGCTGCTCGCCCGACGCCGCACCGCGCGCGAGGAGGTCGTGCATCGACCACGCGCGTGGCGCGAGCGTCGCGGCGAGGCGGGTCCGCCCCGCCTCGTCCAGCCGGTAGCCGTCGGCGAGGTCGCGCAGCCGCCGCCCCACCGCCGGCCAGGGGGTCGCGGGCTGGAGGGGCACCAGCCCGAACGCCGACCAGGCGAGGTCCCACGTCCGGGTCCCCGGGCCGGCGCCGTCCCAGTCGACGAGCACGAGCCGGTCGTCGGTGACGACGAGGTTCCACGGTGCGAGGTCGTGGTGGATCACCAGGTCGTCGCCGTCGGCGGGGATCGGGCACACCCATGCGGCGTCCGCGGGCGGGGTCCAGCCGGCGAGCGCGTCGTGCAGGTCGCGTGCGAGTCGTCCGACGTCGGCGGCGTCGAGCGGCGGGTCGCCCGGGCCGCGCGGGTGGGCCGCGCGCCCGGGCACGTGCTCGAGCACGTGGCGTCCGGCGTCGTCCACGCCGAACGAGCGCGGCGACCCACGGAAGCCCACCGACCGCAGGTGCTCGAGCAGCGCGTGCACGGCGGGGGTCTGCGGGCCGCCGGGCTTGCGCACCGTGTCGCCCACGCGCACGACGCCCGTGCTGACGTTGCCGCCGGTCAGCGGCACCTCGGGACCGTCCATGCGGCCCTCAGGCCTCGAGGAGCGTGGCCGCGTGGTCGGGGACGTAGCGCTGGGTGTCCCGCGGCGGGCGGACGTACCCCGTCGACGGCGGTCGCTCGGGCAGGACGATCGGCTCCCGCTCGACCTCCCGGTAGTCCAGCGTGCTGAGCAGGTGGTGGATCATGTCGAGGCGCGACCGGCGCTTGTTGTCGCTCTCGACGACGTACCAGGGCGCCTCGGGGATGTCCGTGTGCACGAGCATCTGGTCCTTGGCGCGCGAGTAGTCCTCCCAGCGGGTGATGGACTCGAGGTCGGTCGTCGACAGCTTCCACGACCGCATCGGGTCCGTCAGGCGGGAGCGGAACCGCGCCTCCTGCTCGGCGTCGGACACGGAGAACCAGTACTTGCGCAGGAGGATCCCGTCCTCGACGAGCATCCGCTCGAAGATCGGGCACTGGTGCAGGAAGCGGTGGTACTCGTCGGGCGTGCAGTAGCCCATGACGTGCTCGACGCCGGCGCGGTTGTACCAGGACCTGTCGAACAGGGCGATCTCCCCGGCCGCGGGCAGGTGCGCGACGTAGCGCTGGAAGTACCACTGCGTGCGCTCGCGCTCCGTCGGCGTCGGCAGCGCGACGATCCGCGCGACGCGCGGGTTGAGGTACTGGGTGACGCGCTTGATCGTGGAGCCCTTGCCGGCGGCGTCGCGCCCCTCGAACACCACGACCAGGCGCTTGCCCTCCGCCCGCACCCACTCCTGGACCTTGACCAGCTCGCCCTGGAGCCGGAGCAGCTCGTCCTCGTAGAGCTTCTTCGGGTACCTCGACGTCGTCTCGGCCATGCCGTGAGCGTAGGCCTGGCGCCCGACGACCGGGTCGTCAGCCGAGGACGTCGGCGAGGTCGAAGCTCACCGGCACCTCGAGCTGCGCGAACGTGCACGAGCCCGGGTCGCGGTCCGGGCGCCAGCGCGCGAACTGCGCGACGTGGCGGAACCGGGTGCCCTCCATGTGGTCGTACCGCACCTCGAGGACGCGCTCCGGCCGCAGCGGCGTGAAGGACAGGTCCTTGCCGGAGTTCCACCTGCTGCTGGCGGCGTCGGTGGGGGTGCGCGAGCCGCCCTGCTGGGCGCCCGCGGCCCACGGGTGGTCCGCGACGTCCTCCGGCTTGACGACGAGCGGCTGGAGCTCGTCCCACAGCTCGCGGCGCCGCGCCATCGGGAAGGACGAGGCGACGCCGACGCTCGCCAGGCGGCCGTCGTCGTCGTAGAGGCCGAGGAGGAGGGACCCGATCGCGCGGTCGTCGTTCTTGTGGGATCGGTAGCCGGCGAGCACGCAGTCGGCGGTGCGCTCGTGCTTGATCTTGAACATGACGCGCTTGTCGGGCTGGTACGTCGACGCGGGGTCCTTCGCGACGACGCCGTCCAGCCCCGCGCCCTCGAACCGCTCGAACCACTCGCGCGCCTCGGCGAGGTCGGTCGTGGTGCGGGTGAGGTACACACCCGGGCCGCCCCCCGCGACGGACTGCTCGAGGCGCGCCCGCCGGTCGGCGAAGGGCAGCCCCGTGAGGTCCTCGTCGTCGAGCGCGAGGAGGTCGAACGCGACGAAGACGGCCGGGGTCTGCCGGGACAGCAGCCGCACCCGGGTCTCCGCGGGGTGGATGCGCTGGAGCAACGCCTCGAAGTCCAGTCCGGTGCCGTCGGCGGAGGCGACGACGATCTCGCCGTCGACGACGCACCGCTCGGGGAGCTCACCCGTGACCGCGTCGACGACCTCCGGGAAGTACCGGGTCATCGGCTTCGTGTTGCGACTGCCCAGCTCCACGTCGTCGCCGTCACGGAAGACGATCGTGCGGAAGCCGTCCCACTTGGGCTCGTAGACGTGGTCCGGCGGGATCTCCGGCACGGCCTTGGCCAGCATGGGCAGGACCGGCGGCATCACGGGCAGGCGCATCGCCTCAGTGTGCTGGCGCCCACCGACGCCGTCGAGACGTCTCGCAGGCCTGCCCTCCCCGCGCCCCGGCGCCCCGTCCACCGCCCCGGCGCCCCCGAGCTAGGCGACCGACTCCCCGCCGGCCAAGTCCTCCCCGGACCGCCAGAACTGCGTCGTCGCCCACAGGCCCACGGCGAGCAGGGGCACGCCGGCCGACGCGAAGACCACCGCGCCGTCGTCGGCGTCGGGGACGCGGTCCCGCAGGAGGTACGCCCACGCCGCGATCCAGAGCAGGACGGCCCCGACGGCGCACGACCAGATGTCGACGCGCCATCGGAAGGAGAACGAGCGCCAGAACCGGACGCTGCGCTCCGACACCGCCTCCCCGACCGGCCGGCCCGCCCGACCCAGCCACCCCGCCTTCTTCACGAGCGCGCCGAGGGCCGTCCCGAACGCCGCGGCGAGGATCATCCCCGTGACGACGAGGAACGTCTCGAGGTGTCCCCCGAACACGTACTCGAGGGTCTCCAGCACCGCCAGGCGCAGCACGCCCGCCGCCGCGGCACCGCTGACGACCAGCCAGACCACGTTCCACCGGACGGAGACGAGCCGCAGCCGGATGGTGACCGACCCCTGGGGCAGCAGAGTCGTGGGCCGGTGACCGGAGCGACCGCCCCAGGCGCCACGCCGCTGGTACTCGCCGAGCCAGATGAAGGTCATCGCCACGAGCGGCAGCACCGCCGTGGAGATCGTGGCGAGCTGCGCCAGCCGCCGACCGGTCGCGTACGGCACCGACTGCCCGCCCAGGACGACGAGCACCACGCCGACGACGACCAGGTGGACGGCCAGCAGCCCGTAGCCGATGAGCAGCGTCCCGTTGGTGCCGATCGCCCGCCAGAACGCGCCCCCGACGGGGATCTCGACGTCGTCGAAGCCGGAGGGCGTGACCTTCGGCGCGGTCACGTTCGGGCTCCGTGCATCGTCGGAGCCTACCCGGGCCTACCGTTCGGGTATGGCCCGATTCTCGCTCGCGGACGACCACCCGAACGTCCTCGTGCCCGGCAAGCGGAGCTTCCACACGCTCGTCCCGGCGATGCTCGCGGACGCGTACGGCCAGGCCGAGCTCGTCCACGAACCATGGGAGGCGAGGGGGCAGCCGCAGACCCGGGCCGCGATCGTCACCCGGCTCGTCGACGTCGGGTACGACGTCCAGCGCGGCGTCCTCGAAGGCGGCGCCGACCCGCGCGGCGACGGCGCCGCGCTCGGCTACTGACCGTCGCCCGACCACCCGAGGAGGCCGCCGCATGGCACGGAACTTCCGCACGATCTACGAGCGCAGCACCGAGGGCGGCGTGCAGCTCGCCGCGAGCGCCGACCGCTGGCACCTCACCGACGACCACGTGCACCTCTCCCCGCACCACACGCGAGGGGGGCTGCTCAGGTTCGAGGCACAGCTCAAGCCGATCGTCGACAGCCCGGACCGCGGGGCCGTCGTCGTCATCGACATGCAGAACGACTTCTGCGCGCCCGGTGGGTGGACGGACGCCTCGGGCCTCGACTTCCGGGCCTGCCGGGAGGCGATCCCCGGGGTCCAGCGAGCGATCGACGCCGCGCGGGCGCACGACATGTGGGTCATCTGGGTCTACTGGCACAACCGGCCGGACCTGCGGAACCTCGGTGCGCCGACCCTGTACTCGTTCAAGCACGAGGTCGACCAGGTGGGGATAGGTCAGGACCTCGCCCGCGGCCCGGTGCTCACGCGCGGCTCGTGGGGCGCGGAGATGGTGGACGAGCTGAAGCCCTACATGGACGACGACGACATCATGATCGAGAAGGTGCGCATGTCCGGCTTCTACGGCACGCACCTGGACCAGGTCATGCGCACCCAGGGCATTCAGACGCTCTACCTCACCGGGGTCAACGTCGACCAGTGCGTGACGACGACGATGGAGGACGCCTACTTCCGCGACTACAACGTCGTGCTGCTCGAGGACGCCACGGCGACGTCGAGCCCGGCCTACTGCAAGGACGCGGTCGTGTTCAACGCTCGCAACTGCTGGGGCTTCTCGATGACCACGCAGGCCTTCGCGAACCCGCAGCCCTTCGACGGCTGAGGCCGGGGTGCCACCGCTCCTCGCGGGGTTGGTCGGGGCTGCCGCGGCGGCCCCGCCAGTGCCTTGGCGGTGAGCCTCGGCTCAGGCGCTCAAGTCACGCGTGGTCTGGCGCCGGGCACTCAGACCGCGAGCGGGAGCTCTGGCGGGTCGGCTCCGTCGCCCAATGGGGTGCCGGCGGTCGACGGTGGGGTGCCGGCGGCCGGGGGCGGGGCTCCGGCCGCCGGGGGCGGGGTGCCGGCGGCCGCGGGTGGGGCGCCGGCGAGCACCCGACCGTCCCTGGTCGCCACGACGTACCGCACCCGGCGCGGGCCAGTGCCCTTCTCCCAAGCATCCAGCGGCAGGCGCTGCACCACCAGGTCACGGCGGTGGAGCTCGTGGTGGTGGTACGAGCATGCCGCGACGCCGTCGGCGACGTTCGTCTCGCCACCGTCACGGTCCCACCAGCGCAGGTGGTGGACCTCCGACCAGCGGGGGGCGGTCCCGCAGCCGTCCCAGAAGCACCCACCGTCGCGGGCGATGACCGCCCGCCGCTGGGGGCCGGTGTAGGTGCGGGCCGTGCGCCCGAGGTTCAGCGGTTCGTCGCCCGCGTCGAGCACGATGCGAGTCAGCTCGCAGTCACAGAGCACCCGCGCGACCTCGCTCGCCGGGACCGGGGTGCCGTCCTCGAGACACATCGGCTCCATCGGACCGGCGGCGGCCAGGGCGGCCACGAGCCCGGTGTCCGCCGGTGCGTCCGCGCCGCTCTGTGCCGCCCCGTGCGCGGCGCTCCGGGCCGCCACGCGCAGGTCCGCCCACGCCTCGGCCGTGATGACGAACGAGACGTGCGGCGACTGCGCCGCCCCCGGGACGGTGTCCGGCAGCGACAGCAGCGTGTCCGCCATGGCGGCGAGGGCGTCGGCCCGGCGCTGCTCGGGGGTCCGGTCGTCGTCGGCGGCCGGACGGGGGGACAACGCCTCCAGTGCCAGCCGGAGGCGGTGGCCGGCCATCCGGTCGAGGCGTCCGCTCAGCCTGGTCCCGTCGGTCGCGTCCACCACGTGCAGGAACCTGCCGGCGCGCTGCGCCTGGTGGTCCCGCTCCAGCGCGGCGGCGTCCGTCCGCGCGGCGAGCCGCGCCACGGCGCTGGCGAACCGGGACGCGTCCAACCGGCCCGCCAGCTCGGTCAGCTCCGCCTGCGCGGGCGGGCTCTCCAACACCTGCCGCACGGATTCCGATCCGGTCGCGATGACGCGGGCGACCGCGTCGACGTGAGCCAGCGAGGCGCGCCCGGTCACCGTCGCCTGACGAAGGCCTGGCATGGCGGCGAGCGTGTCGGCCCGCCGAACCTCCGCCGCGCCCGACCGGAATCCCTCACGTGAGGTGCGCCCGCGCCACGCGGCGAACGACCGGTCCCCGCGGCCCTGCCATGTCCCCGCGGCGCGCTCTGCGAGCAGGAGCTCCCCTCGCACGGTCGCGAGGACGGCGACCGTCCGGTCGACCTCCGCCAGCAGTGCGCGTCGTTCCTGCGGCGCCAGTGCGGACGCCTCGCGCCCCACGACGGCCGCCGCGGAGCCGGCCTCCCGGAGCGCGCGGAGGACCGGCGTCCCGACCGG
>JAEZAR010000462.1 GCA_023430425.1 Actinomycetes bacterium
CCCGGCACACCGTCGACGCCGCGGCCAGGTCGCTCAGGTGCCGCGCCCCGTCGGCGAGCCGCGCGACGTCGTCGGCCGAGCGGGCGACCGGCGTCGCGGGGGTCGCGAGGTCGCCCGGCCAGCCGGATCCCGGCACGACCGGCGAGGCGAACGCACCCCCGAGGCGCGGATGGGGCAGGAGCGCGGACACCTGTCGATCCTGCCCCAACCGCTCAGCGCTCGGCGGCGCTGAGGGTGATGCCGTCGAGGATGTCGTGCTCGGACGTCACGACCGAGCGCAGCGCGCCGCCCGCCCGGCCCACCTCCGCGCGCACGCGCGAGACGACGTCGGACCACACGAGCGCACCGGCGCCGATGACGTCCACCCGGCCCGGGTGCATGAAGGGCAGGCGCCCCCGCTTGGCCCGGGTCATCTCCAGCAACGCGCGGCACGAGGCCAGGACCCGGTCGGTGGGCAGCACCGCGCCGTCGATCGCGTGCGGGTCGTACTCGTCGAGGTCGAGGGCGTGCGCGGTCACCGTGGTGACGGACCCGGCCAGCCCGACGAGCGTCGCGGCCCGGCCGAGCGGCACCTCGCGCACGGCGGCGTCGAGGTGGGCGACGACGTCGGCGCTCGCCGCGGCGACCTCGTCGGGCGTCGGGGGGTCGGAGTGCAGGTGCCGCTCCGTCAGCCGCACGCAGCCGACGTCCATCGAGACGGACGCGACGACCGAGGTCGTGCCGAGCACGAGCTCGGTCGAGCCCCCGCCGATGTCGACGACGAGGAAGGGGCCCGGGTGCCGTCCCGCGAGCACGCTCGTCGCGCCGCGGAACGACAGCGCCGCCTCCTCCGCCCCGTCCACGACCTCCGGCGTGACCCCGAGCGCGTCGCGCACCCCGGAGACGAACTCGTCCCGGTTCTGCGCGTCCCGCGTCGCCGACGTCGCGACGAACCGGATCCGCTCCGCGCCGAGGTCCGCGCAGACGTCGGCGTACCGACGGGCCGCGGTGAGCGTGCGGGCGAGGGCCTCGGGGGCGATCCGGCCGGTCCGGTCCACGCCCTGGCCCAGCCGGACCACCTCCATGCGCCGGTCGAGCTGGACGAGGCGCCCGTCCTCGACGTCGGCGACCAGCAGACGGATGGAGTTGGTGCCGCAGTCGATGCCGGCCACGCGTACAGGGCTCACGCCGGCAAGCGTGCCATCAGAGCAGGAGGATCCGCGCCACGAGGCCGTCGGCCTCGGCGCGCACCGCCAGCTGGACACCCGTCCAGCCGCCCTCGGCCGTGAACCGGTGGCCCTGGACGAGGACGTCGGCGCCGGTCGGGTCCGCGGAGTCGACGAAGAACCCGTGGTCGGCCAGCTCGCGCACGAGCGCGCCGACCGCGTCCTGCGCGCCGAGGTCGGCCACGTCGACCGGCGCCTCCCACACGTGGCACTCGTCCGACCCGGCCAGGGTGCCGGCCGGGTCCCAGCAGTGCTCCGTGATGCCGCGGTAGCGGCCCGGCAGGGCGGCCTCCACCTGGCTCGGCGTCGCCAGCGGCGGCTCGCCGTCGAGGAGGTAGGGGTCGGCCGCGATGAGCCGCTCGTACAGCGGCCACGGCATGTCGAGCGTGTCCCAGACGAACCACACGGCCGTGCGCCCCAGCGGGACGCCGCCGACCGGTGTCCGGTCGGTCGCCAGCAGCCAGAGCTCGGAGTCGGCGGCCGGGATCCGGACGCCGCAGGCGACGAGCCCGTCCCGGGCGGCGCGCGGGAGGCCCGCGTCGTCGCACAGCGTCGGTGGCACCTCGACCTCGGCGGCCCGCAGGCCTGCTGCGAGCGCGTCGACCGCGGCGTCGGGCGCCAGCGTCGTCCACGAGCACCGGAGCGCGCCGTAGTGCCCGCAGGCGCTGCGGGTCGGGTCGTCGGTTGACCCGGGCGGCAGCGGCACCGCCAGCGCGGCCGCGTTGACGGCCAGCACGTCCGGCGCGTCGAGCCACGCCTTCACGTCCGCCCAGCGCACCGCGGCGACGACCGCCCCGACGAGCAGCAGCAGGCCGAACCCCGCGACGACACCCAGGATCCACTTCTCGGTCCTGCCCAGCACGGCCCCGCCCCTCGACGGCCCCAGGAGGGTCCGTGTCGCGTCACGTCAACACGTACACCTGTCGGCACGCCACTCGTCCGCCATGAGCACGAGCGCCTCGTCGCCGAACGGGTTCACCCCCGGCCCGCGCGCGAGCGCGTGGGCCACGAGGACGTGCAGGCACTTGACCCGGTCCGGCATGCCGCCGGCCGAGACGCCCTCGATCTCCGGCACCTCCCCCAGCTCGGCCCGCCGAGCGAGGTAGTCCTCGTGCGCGCGGCGATGGGCCGCAGCCAGCCCTGCGTCCTCGACGAGCCGGTCGTTCATCTCCCGCATCACGCCGCCGGCCTCGAGCCGCGAGGCCGCCGCCGTGGCACCCGGGTGGGTGAGGTAGTACGTCGTCGGGAACGGCGTGCCGTCCGGCAGGCGCGGTGCGGTGCGCACGACGACGGGCCGCCCGCACACGCACCGGGCCGCCACCGCGACGACGCCGCGTGGGGGCCGGCCGAGCTGCTCCGCCACGACGGCGAGGTCGTCGGCGGTCACCCCGCCGGCCGGCGCGCCGCCGCCTCCGGTCACTCCCCCGCCCCGGGTGACGCCGGGAGCGCCTCGCCCGCCGCCTCGAGCGACGACCACACGGTCGTGTACCAGGGCGTCACGGCGCCACCGACGGGGACGGCGGGACCGCTCTCGACAGCCGGGTCCTCGGCGGGGAGCTCGTCGACGACGACCTCCGGGTCGATCACCCGGTAGGCCGTCTCGCCGGGCAGGACGTAGGAGAGGCGCTCGCGGGCCTGGGCCGCGACGTAGGCCGGGTCCGCCCAGCGGTCGAGCTCGCGCTCCAGCGCCCGCTCCTCGGCCTCGGCGGCCGCGACCTGGGCGGCCAGGGCGTCGAGCTCCGCCCGCTGCGCGAGGTACGCCCGGACCGTGGGGAACAGCAGCGTGAAGCCCGCGAGGAGCACCACGCCCATGACGATCGCCCGGACCGACAGCACCCGCGCGAGCCGGACGGGGCGAGGCTCCGCCTCCCGCCTGGCGTCGCGTTGGCTCCGGGCACCGG
>JAEZAR010000043.1 GCA_023430425.1 Actinomycetes bacterium
GCCGAGCGCCGCGCCGTCCCGCACGCCCGCGCCGTCGTCGACCGGCCGCGCGGGCCGGGACGTCGGCGCCGTCTTGGGCGCGATGGACGGCGGAGTGGTCCTCTCGCTCATCGGTCTCCCTCGGTGGGTGTGGCGGCCGGGCCCTGGTCGTCGGGGCGGCCGGCGTCGTCGTCGGAGGCGCCGGTCGCGTCGGTGGTCCCGGCCCCGGCGTCAACGGTAGCCGCATCGGGGCCCGCATCCGAGCCTGCCGGCTCCTCGGAACCGTTCTCGCCACCGTTCTCGCCCGAGCCCTCCACACCTCGCAGGTTGCGCTCGACGTTCCGGGCGACGGACAGGATCCGGTCACCGGCGTCGGGCTTGGCGAGGATCACCCCGACCGACGTCCGGCCGTAGACCGGGAGGTCGTCCACGAGCGAGCGCACGACCTTGCCGCTCTCCATGACGACGAGGACCTCGTCGCCCTGCTCGACCATCGTGGCGCCGACGAGCACGCCGCGGTCGTCGGGCAGGCCGACCGCCCGGACGCCCTGCGTTCCACGGCTCGTCCGGCGGTAGTCGAGGTGACCCTGCGCGTTGAGCCGGTGCATGTCCGACCGCTTGGCGAACCCGCCGTCGGTCACCGTGACGAGGTAGGACCCGGGGCGGATGACGTCCATCGCGAGCAGCTCGTCGCCGCCGAGGAACCTCATGCCGGTGACGCCGGAGGTCGCGCGGCCCATCGGCCGGAGCTGGCCCGTGTCGGCGAAGAACCGGACCGCCTGGCCCTTGCGGGAGACGAGGAGGATCTCGTCCTGGTCGTTCACGAGCGCGGCCGAGACCACCTCGTCGGGCTCGCCGCCGGCGTCGGTGCGCAGGTTGATCGCGATGAGGCCGCCCGAGCGGTTGGAGTCGTACTCCGCGAGGCGCGTCTTCTTCACCAGGCCCCGCCGGGTCGCCAGCACGAGGTGCTCCGCCTGGTCGTAGTCCCGCAGGTCGATGACCTTCGCGATCTGCTCGCCCGGCTGGAACGCGAGCATGTTCGCGACGTGCTGGCCCTTGGAGTCGCGGCCGCCCTCGGGCAGCTCGTACGCCTTCGCCCGGTACACGCGCCCCAGGTTCGTGAAGAACAGGAGCCAGTGGTGCGTCGTCGTCACCCCGAAGTGCTCCACGACGTCGTCCGCCCGCAGCTGCGCGCCCCGCACGCCCTTGCCGCCGCGCTTCTGCACCCGGTACTGGTCGCTGCGCGTGCGCTTTGCGTAGCCGCCGCGCGTGATGGTGACGACCACCTCCTCCTCCGCGATGAGGTCCTCCAGCGACACCTCGCCGTCGAACGGCAGGATCTGGGTGCGCCGCTCGTCGCCGTACTTGTCGACGATCTCCGCGAGCTCGGTGCCGACGATCTCGCGCTGCCGCTCCGGCTTGGCGAGGATGTCGTTGTAGTCGGCGATCCGGGCCATCAGCTGGTCGTACTCGTCGACGATCTTCTGCCGCTCGAGGGCGGCGAGCTGGCGCAGCTGGAGGTTGAGGATCGCGCGTGCCTGGGTCTCGTCGACCTCGAGCAGCGCCATCAGCCCCTCGCGCGCGTCCTCCACGGTGGCCGACGCGCGGATGAGCGCGATGACCTCGTCGAGCGCGTCCAGCGCCTTGAGGTAGCCGCGCAGGACGTGCGCACGCTCCTCGGCCTGGCGCAGGCGGAACCGGGTGCGCCGCTGGATGACGTCGAGCTGGTGGCTCACCCAGTGCCGTACGAAGGCGTCCAGGGACAGGGTGCGGGGCACGCCGTCGACCAGGGCGAGCATGTTCGCGCCGAAGGTGTCCTGCAGCTGGGTGTGCTTGTAGAGGTTGTTGAGGACCACCTTGGCGACCGCGTCGCGCTTGAGCACGATGACGAGGCGCTGGCCGGTGCGGCCGGACGTCTCGTCGCGCATGTCCGCGATGCCGGGCACGCGCCCGTCCTTGACGAGGTCGGCGATCTTCGCCGCCAGGTTGTCCGGGTTCACCTGGTAGGGCAGCTCGCTGACCACGAGGCACGTGCGGCCCTGGATCTCCTCGACGGTGACGACCGCGCGCATCGTGATCGAGCCGCGCCCGGTGCGGTAGGCCTCCTCGATGCCTCGCCGGCCGAGGATCGTCGCCCCGGTCGGGAAGTCGGGGCCCGGGATGCGCGCGATGAGCGCCTCGAGCAGCTCCTCCTTCGACGCCTCGGGGTGCTCCAGGTACCACTGCACGCCCGACGCGACCTCGCGCAGGTTGTGCGGGGGGATGTTCGTCGCCATGCCGACGGCGATGCCCGCGCTGCCGTTGACCAGCAGGTTCGGGAACCGGGCGGGCAGGACGACGGGCTCCTTGGTCCGGCCGTCGTAGTTGTCGCGGAAGTCGACGGTGTCCTCCTCGATGTCCCGCACCATCTCCATGGCGAGCGGGGCCATCCGGCACTCGGTGTACCGCGGCGCGGCCGCCGGGTCGTTGCCCGGGGAGCCGAAGTTCCCCTGTCCCTGCACGAGCGGGTACCGCATCGTCCAGTCCTGGACGAGGCGCACGAGCGCGTCGTAGATCGCGACGTCGCCGTGGGGGTGGTACTTGCCCATGACGTCGCCGACGACCCGGCTGCACTTGGAGAACTGGCGGTCCGGGCGGTAGCCGCCGTCGTACATCGCGTAGAGCACGCGGCTGTGCACGGGCTTGAGCCCGTCGCGCACGTCCGGCAGCGCACGGCCCACGATCACGCTCATCGCGTAGTCGAGGTACGAGCGCTGCATCTCCAGCTGCAGGTCCACGGGCTGGATGCGGTCGGTCGCCACCTCGCCGGCGCCGTCGTCCCCGGGCAGGTCGGGCAGCGCGGGCTCCTCGGGGGGCGGGGTCTGGTCCGTCACAGGTCCTCGTCTCGGTCAGGTCGGTCGTGCGTCAGGGGCGGCCCGGCCCGACGGCGGCGGCGCCCGCGCAGGGCGGCCGGCGTCGGGCGGCTCAGATGTCCAGGAACCGCACGTCCTTGGCGTTGCGCTGGATGAAGGAGCGGCGGGACTCGACGTCCTCGCCCATGAGGACCGCGAAGATCTCGTCGGCCGCGGCGGCGTCGTCGAGGGTGACCTGGAGCAGGATCCGGTTGTCCGGGTCCATCGTGGTCTCCCACAGCTCGGAGTAGTCCATCTCGCCGAGGCCCTTGTAGCGCTGGATCCCGTTCTCCTTGGGGATGCGCTTGCCCGCGGCCTGCCCCTGCGCGAGCACGGCGTCGCGCTCCCGGTCGGAGTAGACGTAGTCGTGGGGGGCGCCCGACCACTTGATCCGGTACAGCGGCGGCTGCGCGAGGTACACGTGCCCGTTCGTGATGAGCTCGGGCATGTACCGGAACAGCAGCGTGAGCAGCAGCGTCGTGATGTGCTGGCCGTCGACGTCGGCGTCCGCCATGAGGATGATCTTGTGGTACCGGAGCTTGGCGATGTCGAAGTCCTCGCCGATGCCGGTGCCGAAGGCGGTGATCAGCGCCTGCACCTCGGCGTTGCCCAGGGCGCGGTCCAGCCGCGCGCGCTCGACGTTGAGGAGCTTCCCGCGCAGCGGCAGGATCGCCTGCGTCCTGGGGTTGCGCCCGCGCACGGCCGAGCCGCCGGCGGAGTCGCCCTCGACGATGAAGATCTCGGACTCGGACGCGTCGTTGGACTGGCAGTCCTTGAGCTTGCCGGGCATGCCGCCCGACTCGAGCAGCCCCTTGCGCCGTGTCGCCTCGCGGGCCTTGCGGGCCGCGAGCCGCGCCTGGGACGCCTGGATCGCCTTGCGGATGACGTCGCGGGCCTCGGTCGGGTGGGAGTCCAGCCAGTCACCGAGCTGCTCGCCGACGACCTTCTGCACGAACGTGCGCGCCTCGGTGTTGCCGAGCTTGGTCTTCGTCTGGCCCTCGAACTGCGGTTCGGAGAGCTTGATGGAGATGACGGCGGTGAGGCCCTCGCGCACGTCGTCGCCCGTGAGGTTCTCGTCCTTGTCCTTGAGCAGGCCCTTCTCGCGCGCGTAGCGGTTGATGAGCGACGTCATCGCCGCGCGGAAGCCCTCCTCGTGCGTGCCGCCCTCGGTGGTGGAGATGGTGTTGGCGTAGGTGTGCACGGACTCGGAGTAGGCGCTCGTCCACTGCAGGGCGATCTCGAGCGACAGCCGGCGGTCGGCGTCCTCGGCGGAGAAGTCGATGACCTCCGGGTGGACGCGCTCGGCCTTCTTGGTCGAGATGAGGTGGCGCACGTAGTCCACCAGGCCGCCGTCGTAGCGGTAGACCACCGTGCGGGCCGGCGCCCCGGTTCCGTCCCGGGCGTCCTCGGTGATCCCGTCCGCCTCGTGTGCCGCACGCGCCGCCGCGGCGTCGGTGATCTCGTCCTCGGTCCCCGTGTGCTGCGGGCGCTCGTCGACGAGCGTGATCTGCAGGCCCTTGTTGAGGAACGCGTACTGCTGGAACCGGGACCGCAGGGTCTCGAAGTCGAAGTCGACGGTCTCGAAGATGTCGTCGTTGGGCCAGAAGGTCACCGTCGTCCCGGTGCGCTCCGTCTCCTCGCCCTTGGCGAGCGGCGCCTGCGGGACGCCGTCGCGGTAGTCCTGGCGCCACACGTGGCCGTGCCGGCGCACCTCGACCTCGAGCCGGTGGGACAGGGCGTTCACGACCGAGACGCCGACACCGTGCAGGCCGCCGGACACCGCGTACCCGCCGCCGCCGAACTTGCCGCCGGCGTGCAGGACGGTGAGCACGACCTCGACCGCGGGTCGGCCCTCGCTCTCGACGATGCCCACGGGGATGCCGCGGCCGTCGTCGGCGACGCGGACCGCGCCGTCGGCGAGCAGGGTCACCTCGATGTGCGAGCAGTACCCCGCCAGCGCCTCGTCGACCGAGTTGTCGACCACCTCGTACACGAGGTGGTGCAGGCCGCGCGGCCCGGTCGAGCCGATGTACATGCCGGGGCGCTTGCGGACCGCCTCGAGGCCCTCGAGGACGGTGATGGCGCTGGCGTCGTACGCCGGGCGGGCGGCAACGCTGGGCACGGGGTCCTCGACGGGTTCGCTGACGGGCAGGGTGTCGGCGGTGGTGTCGGCCACGGGCGGAGGTGCTCCTCGCGTGCGGTTGCGCGCGCCACCGACCCGGTGGGCGCAGGACGCCTGGCGCAGCGGACTCGTCCGACGCGCACCGGCCGTGCCGAGCCCGCGGCACGATCTGGACACGGTCGGGGCTGACGGTGCGCGAACACCAGGGATGACAGGACTCAGTCTACCCTGAACGGCCGCTCAGGAGCGTTTTCGCACAGCGTGGACGCGCCGACGGACCCGGGGGGTGGGCAGGGGGTGGCGAGCCCGTGTTCGTCGCGTCCTGCGGCGTCAGCCGTAGGTGTCCCGAGGGGCCACTGCAGCGTCAGCCGTAGGTGTCCCGAGGGCCACGACCGCGCACCGCGCGCGGCCCCTTCGTCCACCGTGGGCCGGCCGGGCCCAGCACCTGGACCTCGCGCACGACGTCCGGTCCCACCTCCGCCTCGAGGCGCGCGAGGAGCTGCGGGGCCAGCAGGCGCAGGTTCGCCGCCCACGTGGTCGAGTCGGCGCGGACGACCAGCAGGCCCTCCTCGAACGACTCGGGCGTGCAGTGGTCGGCCACCTGGTCCCCGACGACCTCACGCCACCGCCCGACCACGCCGCCCACGGACAACGGCTCCGTCCAGGCCCGCTCGGCGGCGAGCCGGGCGAGCATGTCCCCGATGAGGACCGGGTCGCGGCCCGTCGCGCCGGGGCGGCCCGTGCCGCCCGCGGGCGGGGCC
>JAEZAR010000094.1 GCA_023430425.1 Actinomycetes bacterium
GAGGACGACGGCGCCGGGCAGGGCGACGGCGCCGGGCAGGGCGAGGGCGACGGCGCCGGGCAGGAGCGCGGCGGCGCGCGGGTGCCGCGCCTGACCGGCCGCTTCCGGCTGACGGCCGGCGAGATCCTCGACTGGGACCTCACGTGGTTCCCCTCGCACGAGCCGACACCGCCGCCCGCCGACGCGGACCGCGCACTGGCCGAGGCCATCCGGTTCTGGACGGACTGGGCGGCGGGGCTGACCGTGCACACGACCCACGACCCGATGGTGCTGCGCTCCCTGCTCGTGCTGCGGGCGCTGACGCACGGGCAGACGGGCGGCATCGTGGCGGCCCCGACGGCGTCGCTGCCCGAGTATCTGGGCGGGAGCCGCAACTGGGACTACCGGTACGTCTGGCTGCGCGACGCCGCCTTGACGATCGAGGTCGCCCTCGCGCACGGGCTCACGGAGGGTGCGCGGCTGTGGCGCGACTGGCTGCTGCGCGCCGTCGCGGGGGACGCCCACGACGTGAAGATCATGTACGGCGTCGCCGGCGAGCGGGAGCTGACCGAGCGCGAGCTGACGCACCTGGCGGGCTACGAGGGCTCCCGGCCGGTCCGCATCGGCAACGGGGCCGCCGACCAGTACCAGGCCGACGTCGTCGGGGAGGTGATGATCGCGCTCGGCCAGCTCCGCGACGCGGGCGTGGGCGACGACGAGTACTCCTGGGGACTGCAGAAGAGCCTGCTCGACTTCTGCGCGGCGAACTACGACCGCAAGGACCACGGCATCTGGGAGATGCGCGGCGACGTGCACCACTTCACGCACGGCCGGGCGATGATGTGGGCCGCGTTCGACCAGGGGATCCGGGCCGTGACCGAGCACGGCCTGGACGGACCGGTCGAGCGGTGGCGGGAGCTGCGGGACCGGCTCCGCGCGGAGATCGACGCCACGGGCTTCGACGCGGGGCTGAACAGCTTCGTGCAGGCGTACGGGGGGACCGAGGTCGACGCGTCGCTCCTCCAGCTGCCGCACACGGGGTACCTCGCCTACGACGACCCGCGGATGCTCGGCACCGTCGCCCGGATCGAGCAGGACCTGCGCGACGAGCACGGTCTGGTGCACCGCTACCGGACGGCGGCCGGGCTCGACGGCCTCGAGGGCGGCGAGCACCCCTTCCTGATCTGCAACTTCTGGCTGGTCGAGCAGTACGCCCGCTCCGGCCGCCGCGCGGAGGCCGAGGCGCTCATGGACCGCCTGGTCGGGTTCGCGAACGACCTCGGCCTGCTCAGCGAGGAGTACGACGGCGGGTCGGGACGTCTCATCGGCAACTTCCCGCAGGCGTTCAGCCACCTCGGGCTCATCCGCGCCGCGGACGCGATCGCGGCCGCGCGGACCGACGGTGCGGCGACCCGGTACGCGGCCGGGTGAACTCCGCACGCGACCCGGGGCGTTCGTGCGTTCGGGCGACGTAGGCCCCACGGTCCCGCCGGCAGGGACAGCTAGGGTGCGTGCGATGCACGCCTCCCTCAACCTCGATCCCGCCGCGACTATCGCGCCCGTCCGCCCCCGGACGTTCGGCTCGTTCGTCGAGCACATGGGCCGCGGGGTCTACACCGGCATCTACGAGCCCGGCCATCCCGCCGCCGACGAGCACGGGTTCCGGCGCGACGTGCTCGAGCTGGTCCGCGAGCAGGGCGTCACGCTGATCCGCTACCCGGGCGGGAACTTCGTCTCCGGATACCGGTGGGAGGACGGCGTCGGGCCGGTCGAGCAGCGGCCGACGCGGCTGGACCCGGCCTGGCGCACGATCGAGACGAACGAGTTCGGGCTGGACGAGTTCATGGCGTGGACGCGGGTGGCCGGGGTGGAGCCGATGATGGCGGTCAACCTCGGCACGCGCGGCATCGCCGAGGCGCTGGACCTGCTCGAGTACGCGAACCACCCGCGCGGCACGCACCTGTCCGACCTGCGCGTCGCCCACGGGACCGCCGAGCCGCACGCCATCCGCCTCTGGTGCCTCGGCAACGAGATGGACGGCCCGTGGCAGCTCGGCCACAAGACCGCCGCCGAGTACGGGCGCCTCGCCGCGGAGACGGCCCGTGCGATGCGGCAGTACGACCCCGGCCTGGAGCTCGTCGCCTGCGGCAGCTCGGGGCGCGGGATGCCGACGTTCGGCGAGTGGGAGGAGACGGTCCTCGCGCACACCTACGACCTCGTCGACCTCGTCTCCGCGCACGCGTACTACGAGCTGGCCGGCGACGACGAGGCGAGCTTCCTCGCGTCGTCGGCCGACATGGACGCGTTCGTCGCCGAGGTCGCGGCGACGGCCGACAAGGTCGGCGCGCGGCTCGGCTCCGACAAGCGGATCGGCATCTCGTTCGACGAGTGGAACGTCTGGTACATGGGCAGGGTCCGCGACGCGGCCCCGGACGACTGGTCGGTGGCCCCGCGCCTGTCGGAGGACGCCTACACCGTGCTCGACGCCGTCGTCGTCGGCTCCCTGCTCATCACCCTGCTGCGCAACAGCGACCGCGTGCACGCGGCGTGCCAGGCGCAGCTCGTCAACACGATCGCCGCCATCCGCGCCGAGCCGGGCGGGCCCGCCTGGCGCCAGTCGATCTTCCACCCCTTCGCCCTCACCGCCCGGCACGCGACGGGGCAGGTCCTCGCCGCCCGCCTGGACGCCCCGACCACCGACACCGCCGTCCACGGGACCGTCCCCGTCCTGGACACGGTCGCCACCTGGGACGCGGCGACCGGCCGCCTCGCCGTGTTCGCCGTGAACCGCCACCCCGGCGACGACGTCGAGCTCACGGTCCCCCTGGAGGCGTTCGGCCCGGCCGGCGTCCCGCGCCTGTCGACGGCGACCGAGCTCGCCGACGCCGACCGGTCCGCCCGCAACACGCAGGCCTCACCGGAGCGCGTGGTCCCCCACCACCACCCCCGCGCCCGGGTGGCGGACGGGGTGCTGCGGGCGACGCTCGCGCCGGCCTCGTGGAGCATGTTCCTCGTCGACGTCGGCTGACCGGGCGGTCCGACGACCCGCCCGGACCGCCCGGACCCCCGGGCGCAGACCATGCTCACCCCGGGTCGTGCCCCTCGCTGCGCTCCTCGTCGCCGCCGTCGGGGCCGGGGAGCACGCGCTCGGGCAGCTCGCGCGCGAGCACGACCACGACGTCCTCCGACACCGTCCAGTGCAGGTCCTGCACCGCACGCCGGGCCGCCTCGAGCTCGTCGAGGCTCGGCATGCGCCGCGGCACCACGAACGCCTCGACGTGGAACACGTGCCCCTCGTCGCGCACCCGCGCGCGTCCCGCGCGGGCCCACGGCAGCTCACGCAGCACGCGGTCGACCTGGCCGACCACCGGGTGCGGGTCCGTGCCGTCCACGGTCTGGGCGCGCGCGTCCATGAGGGCGCGGACGGCGGAGCGCAGGTTGCCGACCCCGTCGTGCAGGATGCTGCCCGAGATGAAGAGCGCGGCCACGGCGTCCGCCCACCACAGCCCGGCCCCGATGCCGAGGACCCCGACGATCGCCCCGACCGCCGTCAGCCAGTCGGCGCGGTTCATGTCCGCGTCGGCGTACAGGACCCGGTCGTGCAGGGCCGCGGCGAGCGGCATCTTCGCGCGCCCGAGCAGCACCGGGGGCACGGCCGTGTACGCGAGCGCGGCGATCATCACCCAGCCCGACCACACCGGGTGGCCGAGCACGACGACCGTTCCGACCGGGGGGTGCTGCTGCGCCGCGAGCGCGCTGAGCGCCTCGTAGACGAGGAGCGCGCCCATCGTGGTCAGGGCGGTCGCCGCCACGAGGTGGCCGACGCCGACGGCCCGGTGGTAGCCGAACGGGTGCTCCGCCGTCGGCAACCGGCGCGTCACGCGCACCGCAACCAGGAAGGCGATCGGGGGGATGAAGGACAGCAGGTCCTCCACCCACGCCGACCGCATCGCCTGGGAGCTGCCCATCGCCAGGGACAGCGCGAGGACGGCGGTGACGAGGAACGCGATGGTCGCCCAGGCGAGCCGGATCGCCCGCCGCACCGCCTCCTCCTGCTCGGGGGGCAGCGCGCGCCGCTCGCGCGCGTCGACGTCGACCCCCGTCACGACGCCACCTGCCCACCCGCGGCGGGGGGCGCCGCCCGCGCCGGCTCCCCCGCGCCGACGTCGGCGGGCCGGACGTCCTGGTCGAGCAGGAACCGCTCGAGCCGCACGAGGAACGCGTTCTCGCCCATCGGGGTCGCCATGACGTGCGCCTCGTCGCGGCCGTCCGGCCCCGGCACCGTCACGTACGGGTACGTCAGGGCGGCACGGGCCGCCCAGGGGGACGCCGCCGTGAGGCCCCCGACGACGACGTCGAGCCGCCCGGCCTCGAGGTCGGCGACCAGCGCCTCCTCGCCGCCGACCTCCCACACCACCTCGGCCCCGAGCGAGGCCGCGAACT
This sequence comes from Actinomycetes bacterium, assembly GCA_023430425.1. Next base: position 4,423 of record JAEZAR010000094.1, read on the forward strand.
CCTCGACGAGCCGGGGCTCGAGACCCCCCGGCGGGGCGGTCCCCTCCGGCCCGGCCGGCACCTGCGTCCACGGCGGGTTCGCCGACACCCCGACCCTCAGGTGGCCGCCCTCCACCCGGTCCAGCGTCCCGTCCGGGTCCGCCGGGAACTGCCCGCCGCACCCGGTGACCAGCGACGTCACCGCGAGGGCGACCACGGCACCGCGTCCGATCCTTGCCACGGGCCAAGTGAGCCACCGCCGGGGCCGCGGCGCATCCGGAGGGCGGTCAGGCGCAGGCCGGCGTCGCCTCCTCGCCCGCGAACCGGGCCCGGGTCCACTCGAGGAGGTCGCGGGTCAGGGGCGAGTCGGCGGCCACCAGCGTGAGGTGGTCGAGCCCCGGGTAGACGCGGCTGTCGAGGACCGTGCCCTGCGCGCACCGCTCGGCGACGTAGCGCGCCTGCTGCGCGGGCAGCACCAGCGGGTCGGCGTCGCCCTGGGCGAGCAGCACCGGCACCGGGATCGGACCGTCGGGGCTGTTCGCGCGCAGCCGCTGCCCGATCGGGCCGTCGAGCGCCCCCGGCGCGAACACCTCCCGGGAGAGCTGCGTCGCTGTCGCGAGGGCGGCGAGCACGTCACGGCCGGTGAAGCACAGGTCGGCGATGCGGTCGACGACGCTGCGGTAGGCGGGCGTGAGCTGCGCGCGCACCCCGAGCTCGGGGTAGGCGGCGTCCCAGGACCCCGCGATGTACGCGGCGACGAGCTTGCCGATGGCCTCCGTCCGCAGGTCGTCGGCGAGGGCGTGCAGGTCCGAGGCGGGCGCGAAGGCGGCGACGCCGAGCAGGTCGAGCTCCGGCGCGTACCCGGCGGCGAGCATGCCCGTCCACAGGACGGCGTGCCCGCCCTGCGAGTGCCCCCAGGCGACGACCCGGTCGCCGACGCCGACGCCGGGCAGGGCCCGCGCCGCCCGCACGGCGTCCAGCACGGCGTGGGCGGCGTCCGGGCCGACGAGGTACGCGTGCGGCCCGGCCGTCCCCAGCCCGACGTAGTCGCTCATCACCGCCACGTGCCCCGCGCGCACCGCCTCCTCGAGCGCGGCGCCGGCACCGTCGGCGAAGGGCAGGGCGGACAGGGAGGGCGCGCAGCGCGGCACCACGCCCGTCG
>JAEZAR010000109.1 GCA_023430425.1 Actinomycetes bacterium
GCGCACCGCCGCCCGGCGGGCTGCACGACGACGGCGGCGCCGTCAGCCGACGGCACCGGCGCCCGCCCGGGCGAGCCCGTACTGGTCGAGCCGCACGACGCCCGGGTCCGGGGACACCGCCGCCAGGAGGGCGTCCGGGTCCTCGGGGATCTCGTCCATCGCCACCGAGAGCCGGTCCAGCCAGCGCGTCTCCGGCCGGGAGAGCACGATCTCGCCCGCGCCGACGGCCCGGCGAAGCACCGCGAGCGTGGCGAGCCCCGCGCGCCGGGTCCGCCCGTACGCCGTCGGCTCGGCGACGATCTCGCGCGCGAGCTCGACCACGACGTCGGGGCGCAGCACGTAGGCCTGCGGGTCCGTGCCGGCGTCGGAGGCGACGTACAGGTCGCGCAGGGTCCGGGCCGTGGCCGGTCCGGCGGCCGTCGCGGTGTTGAGCAGCCGGCAGGCGTAGGCGAGCTGCTCGAGGCTCACCGTCGGGGCCATCCCGGCGAGCAGCTTGACGTTGGCGACCGACTCGTTGCTCCACAGGTCCGCCGTCGCGTGGGCGACGTTGCCGACGGGCGACAGGTGGGCGCACGCCGCCTCGGACCCCTCGAGCGAGACAGGGCACCCGGTGATCGCCTTGAGGTAGGGCCCCTCGTAGGCGCAGTCCTTCGAAGGTCCGACCGCGCCGCGCTCGAACGCGACGAGCGCCCGCGGCACCGCGAGCACGCGCACGAGGGCGGCGAGCACCCGCGGGATGTGCCGCTGGTCGGCGAGCACCATCGCGGTGTTGGCGAACCCGCAGGCGGAGTCACCGGAGGGCAGGGCGCCGGTGGCCCCGCAGACCTCGACGATCGCGTCCCAGCAGAACTCCATGTCGCGGGGCGCCAGCACGCCGAGGGCCAGCACGATCGCCGGCAGGTCCGCCGCCAGCAGCGCGCCGTCGTGCAGCTCCTTGCCGCCCGTGGACTCGATGGCGAGCAGGTCGGCCCCGGCGCGGGCGACGCCGTCGAAGGAGGCGAGCATCGCCGCCAGGAGCGGCCCCTCGCGCAGGAGCGGCGGGCGGGCGAACTCGCGCAGGTCGTTCGGGGTCACGCGCAGCCCGGGCACCACGCCCCGGCCGGCGGCGGCGTCCAGCTCGGCGCGCACGACGTCCACCACGCGCACGCCCCACCCGGGCGTGCGGGTGAGCTCCGGCAGGAGCTCGACCTCCACGACGAGACCCGGCACCCCGAGCTCGACGGCGCGCGTGCACACGCCGGAGACCATCTGCCGGTACTGGCCGACGACGTCGTCCATCGTCCCGGCCGTGATGGTCATCGGCGGCAGCGTGAAGTTGACCTCCGGGTGCACGGTCCCGCCGCCGACGACCAGCCCCGAGCGCAGCCGCACGGGGCGGGGGGCGTGCCCGAAGACGAGGTCGTCGGCGGAGGCGACGGCGAGGTCGTCGCTGCGGCCGGCCATCACGCGGCCAGGGCGGCGACGAGGGTGCGCGCGAGCGCGGCCGCCGACGCGGCGTCGGGGCTGTAGCCGTCGGCGCCGATCTGGTCGGCGAAGGCCTGGCTGACCGGCGCGCCGCCGACCATGACCTTGACGCGCTCGCGCAGCCCGGCGTCGGAGAGCGCCGCGACGACCTCCGCCATGTTCATCATCGTCGTGGTGAGCAGCGCCGAGAGCGCCACGACGTGCGCCGAGGACTCGGTGACGGCGGCCACGAACCGCTCCGGGGGCACGTCGATCCCCAGGTCGACCACCTCGAACCCCGCGCCCTCGAGCATCATGACCACGAGCGACTTGCCGATGTCGTGCAGGTCGCCGCGCACGGTCCCGATGACGACGGTGCCGGTGCTCACCACCCCGCCCGCCGCGAGATGCGGCTTGAGCACGGCGAGGGCGGCGGACATGGCCCGCGCCGAGATGAGCATCTCGGGAACGAAGTACTCGCCCTCCTCGTAGAGGCGGCCGACCTCGGACATGCCGGCCACCAGGCCGTCGCGCAGCACGGTGCCGGGGTCGGCACCGCCGGCGAGCAGCTCCTCCAGCAGTGCCACGGTCCCCCGGGCGTCGCCGTCGACGACGGCCTCACGGAGCGTCCGGATCGTCATGTCGTCCCCTTCTGCGTGGGCAGCGTCGCTGCCGTGCCGTCCGCCGGTGCGGACGTGATGACCTCGGCCGGGCCCCCGGCCGCGACCCGCTCGCCGGGCGCGACCACGAGGTGGTCCGCCCCCCACTCGCCGGCCACCAGCGCGGCGACGAGCCGGTGGTCGGTGGGCCGCGTCGCGACCGCGAGCGACCACTCGCGCGCCCTCGCCTCCGCCTGGGCCCGCAGCGCGGGCGGGTCGCCGGGGCCCTCGAGCCAGACGACGCGCTCGTACGCGGCGACCCAGCCCTGCATCGCCTCGGCGAGGAAGGCGGCGTTCTCCTCGCCGAAGCGCTCGACCAGGTCCGCGCGGCCGACGGCGCTCACCCCGAGGGTGGCGACGTCGCCGCGGGTGTTGCGCTCGAGGAAGTCGCGGCTCATCCAGTACGTGCCGGGACAGGAGCGGAACTCGGCGTCGTAGGCCGCCCGGCTGCCGAGGTGCAGCGTGACGCAGTCGTGCGCGCGCGTGAGCACCAGCGGCACCTCGCGCGCCCGCAGCCCGGCCGTGGCCGTGCCGCACAGCCCGTAGGCGAGCAGGACGGCGTCGGCCTCCTGCGGGCCGACGGCGTCGATCCGCTCCTGGAGCCGCGCGCGCAGGTGGCGTGGCCGGTCGTGCAGGCCCTGCGGCAGCACCTCCACGGTGACGACGGCCCGGGACGTCGCCGCCGCGGCATACAC
>JAEZAR010000122.1 GCA_023430425.1 Actinomycetes bacterium
GGGTCGCGGGCGGGGTCGCGGGCGGGGTCGCGGGCGGGGTCGCGGGCAGGGTCGCGGGCGGGGTCGCGGGCGGGTGTCACGCGGGTCCGGCTCATGGCGGCCTCTCTGCGGTGGTGGCTGCCGTCACTGTGGCAGCACGGGGCCGCGGCGCGCACCACCCGTTCTGCACATCTTTCGTCCACAGCCATGTGCGCGAGGAGGCACCGGACCACCACAGGCTGTGGACATCGCTGTGTATGCGCGGTGGACGGAAACTCCGTGCGTCGAACCCCTTGCGGGCCCGTCGCGGCAGGTCTAGAACTTCACCAACGGCGACGCCGGAAGGGCCAGGAGGACACCGAGGAGACTCGGTCCCGAGAGGCCCGGACGGATCGCCGAGGCCGACCGGAGAACGACGGACGACCTCGCCGGGGCAACCCGACGGGCTGCGGATGGCGCCGCAGGTGTCCGAACGGACCGGAAGGCTGGTCGTCACCGACCGTCAGGTCCGGGCAACCGGGCCCAGGGTCGGCCGCACCGCCAGAGCGGGGCACGCGGTCCCGGGAGACCGGTCCGCAGCCCGACGGCCGAGCAAGGCCCCTCCGACGCTTACTCGGAGGGGCCTTTGCTCTGCCCGGGCCAGGGCCGTCGGGCGCCTCCGTGCGCCGGTCACCGGACGGGTCTCACCACCGACGCCCCACGGCGAGCAGCACGACGACGACCCCCCAGGCGGTGAGCGCGACAGCCTTCGCCGCGGCGATCTCGCGCCGCGAGGTCGGCAGCGCGACGAGCGCCCCGAACGTGGCGTCGGGGAGCTCGCGTCCGTACGACCACGCCACCACGACCCCGGCGGCCGGCAGCAGGCCGACGGAGAACACCTGTCCGACGAACCCGAGCAGAGCCTCCCAGTCGGTGCGCGCGGTGCCCGGTGCCGCGGCCTACGCTTGTGATCGTTCACACGGCGAGCGAGGAGGCGGACGTGGGCTACCCGGTGGAGGACCTGACGGGAGCTGTCGCGATCATCACGGGGGCGAGCGCGGGCATCGGCCGGTCGACGGCGCTCCTGCTCGCCGAGGCGGGGGTGGACGTCGTGCTCGCCGCGCGTCGCCGCGAGCGCCTCGACGAGCTGGTCGAGCAGATCGGCCCCGACCACGCTCTCGCGGTGCCGACGGACGTGCGCGACCCGGAGCAGAACCGCGCGCTCGTCGCGGCGGCGCTGGAGCGCTTCGGCCGCGTCGACACGCTGGTCGCCAACGCGGGCATCGGGATGTACGGCGGGATCCAGGACGCGTCCGACGACGATCTCGCGCGCATGCTCGACGTGAACCTGGCCGGCACGGTCTGGGGGGTCCGCGCCGTCGTGCCGCACATGCGCGCGGCCGGTCGCGGCGACATCGTCATCGTCGCGAGCGTCGCGGGGCTCCGCGGCGACGGGAACGAGGCGGTGTACGCCGCCACCAAGCACGGCCAGGTCGGCCTCGCCGGTGCCCTGGACCGCGAGCTCCGGCGGGACGGGATCCGTGTCACCGCGCTGTGCCCGGCCGGCGTGACGACGGAGTTCGCGCTCGGTGCCGGGCGGACCGAGGGGGACCCCGCGCTCGAGGCCTTCCTGCAGCCCGAGGACATCGCCTTCCAGGTCCTCACGGTGCTCGGTCAGCCGCGGCGGATGCGCAGCACGCTGTGGAGCATCTGGAGCATGGCGCACGACCTCCCCTGACCCGGGCGGCCGCCGCTAGGTTGACCTGCGTGCTGCTCTCCGACCGCGACATCCGCGCCCAGATCGACTCCGGACGGGTCGTGCTCGACCCGTACGACCCGGCGATGATCCAGCCGTCGAGCGTCGACGTGCGCCTGGACAAGTACTTCCGGCTGTTCGACAACCACCGGTACGCCGTCATCGACCCCGCCCAGGAGCAGCCGGACCTCACGCGGCTCGTGGAGGTCGCCGCCGAGGAGCCGTTCGTGCTCCACCCGGGCGAGTTCGTCCTCGCGTCGACCTACGAGCAGGTCACGCTGCCCGACGACGTCGCCGCGCGGCTCGAGGGCAAGTCGTCCCTGGGCCGGCTCGGGCTGCTGACCCACTCGACGGCCGGGTTCATCGACCCGGGCTTCACCGGCCACGTCACGCTCGAGCTGTCCAACGTGGCGACGCTGCCGATCCAGCTCTGGCCCGGCATGAAGATCGGCCAGCTCTGCTTCTTCCGGCTCTCCTCGCCGGCCGAGAACCCCTACGGCTCGGCGCGCTACGGCTCGCGGTACCAGGGCCAGCGCGGCCCGACGGCGTCCCGTTCCGCCCAGGGGTTCCACCGCACTCCCGTCTGAGGCGCCGCACCGGGCCGGTCTGCAACGTCCCCGACCCGGTCCCGCAACGAGCCGGACCCACGCGCCGACCTACGCTGCCCCCATGGCGCTGCCCCGGCTCGACGACGTCCCCGACCTGGACTCCGTCCACCTCCTCGCGCTCCCGCCCGCCCACGGCCCGGAGGCCGTCGAGATCCTCGCGGTGAGCCGCTTCCCGCGGGCCGCGTGGGAGGCACCGGCGACGGGGACGACCCCCGCCGTCGGGGCCCGGATGCCCCGGACGCCGGCGCCGCCGCCGGGCGTCCTCCGGCTCTCGCGCCTGAGCACGCTCGCCGGGCCGTACGCGTTCGACCGGGGCTTCGCCGCCGAGCACGGCCTCCCGGTCCCGGGCGGGACCGCCTACCTGCTGCACGCGCCCGTCG
>JAEZAR010000226.1 GCA_023430425.1 Actinomycetes bacterium
GCGCACCCGAGCGCGGGGCCGCTGGTGTCCACGGCCACGCGCTGGCCGGCCTCGCTCAGGCGCCGCGTGAGGCGGGCGTAGGTGTCGTCGGGGGCGCCGGGCGGCAGGCTGCCGCACAGCACGACCCAGCCGCCGGGGACGGCGTCGGCCAGCGCGTGGTCGAGGACGAGCTCGAGCTCGTCGGCGGAGAGCGCCCCGCCGGGCTCGTTCAGCTTGGTGACGGTGCCGTCGGCCTCGGCGATGGTGATGTTGGAGCGGGTGCGGCCCGAGACGGGCACCACCACGGCGTCGACCTTCTCCTGGCCGAGCAGGTCGACCAGCTGGTCGCCGTCGGGGCCGCCGACGGGCACGACGGCCCGGCTCGGCACGCCGTTGGCCAGCAGGGCGCGCGTGACGTTGACGCCCTTGCCGCCGGGGTGCAGGTGCGTGCCGTGGGCGCGCAGGACGCGACCGCGGGCGAGCTCCCCCACCTCGACGGTCCGGTCCAGGCTGGGGTTGAGCGTGACGGTGACGATCATGCGCGCACCACCCGCGGACCTGCGGCCTCGATCTCGTCGACGAGCTCGGGCTCGAGCTCGGTGTCGGTGATGACCGTGTCGATGGCGGACAGGGGCGCGACCTGCGCGAAGTCCACCCGGCCGAACTTGGTGTGGTCGGTGAGCACGACCGTGCGCCGGGCCGCGGCGACCAGCGCCCGCTTCACGCCCGCCTCGCCGAGGTCCGGCGTCGTCAGGCCGCGCTCGGCTGTGATGCCGTTGGTGCCCAGGAAGGCGACGTCGGCGTAGACGTCCGCGAGCGCCCGCTCCGCCCAGGTGCCGACCGCGGCGAGCGTGCGCCCGCGCACCGTGCCGCCGAGGAGGTGCAGGGTGATGTTCGGGCGCCCGGCCAGGAGCATCGCCGCCGGCAGGCCGTGGGTGACCACCGTGAGCTCGCGGTCCGTCGGCAGCATCTCGGCGAGGCGGATCGTGGTCGTGCCGGCGTCGAGGATGACCGCGCCGCCGTCGGGCAGCTCCTCGAGCGCGGCCTTCGCGATGCGCTCCTTCTGCCCGGCCATGCGCCCCTCGCGGTCCGCCACCGCGGGCTCGATGCCGAGGCGCTCCACCGGGATCGCGCCGCCGTGGACGCGGCGCACGAGGCCGAGGCGCTCGAGGGCGGTGAGGTCGCGGCGGACGGTCTCCGGGGTCACCTCCAGGGTGTCGGCGAGGCTCTTGACGTCGACGCGGCCCTCGTGGCGCGCGCGGGTCAGGATCTCCTGCTGCCGCTCCGTCGCGTACACGTCCCGTCCTCTCCCGGCCCGCTTGTGTGGGTCCGGATGTTGTATTGGCTTTGTCTAGTTGTGTTTGTGTCCGAAGTCAAGTCTGGTGTTGGCGATCTGTGCCCGTTTCGGTCCGGAGCGTTCGGTACCGTCGCGGCAAGGGGCATCCAGACGGCGTCGACGGGGCCGCTCTGGGCACGCGGGAGGTCGCCCGGTCGGGCGGGAGCCCTGGACCCGCGACGGCCCGCTGCGGCGGGCGGCTCAGTCGGCAGGGTCACCACCGCCGGCTCACCGCGGCCGGCTCACCGGGTTCACCGCAGCCGGCTCACCGGGCTCACCGCGGCCGGCTCACCGGGCTCACCGAGGCCGGCTCACCGCGGCTGGTACGGGGAGACGACGACCTCCACCCGCTGGAACTCCTTGAGGTCGGAGTACCCGGTGGTCGCCAGCGCCCGGCGCAGCGCGCCGACGAGGTTGAGCGACCCGTCGGCCTGCCGGCTCGGCCCGAACAGGATCTCCTGCAGGGTGCCCGCGGTGCCCACGTGCACCCGCTCGCCCCGCGGCAGCTCGGGGTGGTGCGCCTCCGAGCCCCAGTGCCAGCCGCGGCCCGGCGCCTCGGCGGCGCGCGCCAGCGCTGCGCCGAGCATGACGGCGTTGCAGCCGCACGCGATCGCCTTGACGAGGTCGCCCGAGCGCCCGACCCCACCGTCGGCGATGACGTGCACGTAGCGCCCCCCGGACTCGTCCAGGTAGTCCCGGCGCGCGGCGGCGACGTCCGCCACCGCCGTCGCCATCGGTGCGTGGATCCCGAGCGAGACGCGCGTCGTGTGGGCCGCGCCACCGCCGAACCCGACGAGGACGCCGGCCGCGCCCGTGCGCATGAGGTGCAGGGCCGCCGTGTAGGTGGACGCCCCGCCGACGACGACGGGCACGTCCAGCTCGTAGATGAACCGCTTGAGGTTGAGGGGCTCCGCCCGACCGGAGACGTGCTCCGCGGAGACCGTCGTGCCGCGGATGACGAACAGGTCGACGCCCGCGTCGACCACGGTCTTCCAGTGCTGCTGCGTGCGCTGGGGCGACAGCGCACCCGCCACGGTCACGCCCGCGCGCCGGATCTCCTGGAGCCGCTGGGTGATCAGCTCCGGGATGATCGGCCCGGCGTAGAGCTCCTGCATGCGCCGGGTCGCCACCGCCGGGTCCAGCGTCGCGATCTCCGCGAGGTGGGGCTCGGGGTCCTCGTACCGCGTCCACAGGCCCTCGAGGTCGAGCACGCCCAGGCCGCCGAGCCGCCCGACCGCGACCGCTGTCGCCGGGCTCACCACCGAGTCCATGGGCGCCGCCACGATCGGGGTCCCGAAGTGGTACGCGTCGATCTGCCAGCCGACCGAGACCTCCTCCGGGTCGCGCGTGCGGCGCGAGGGGACGACGGCGATGTCGTCGAAGGAGAAGGCGCGACGGCCCCGCTTGCCGCGACCGATGTCGATCTCGTTGCTCACGCGGCAAGGCTACCGGCGCGGGTACGCCCGCCCGTCCCGGTCCGCCCGGGGCGCCTCCACAGCCGACGGCGCGTCGCACGGTCGCCTGTCGGGGCCGCCTGGTTGGCTGACCGGAGAGGCGGTGATGATCATGTCCTGGGCCGACGGTCCGCTGGTGGGGTTCGACACCGAGACCACCGGGGTGGACGTGGCGACCGACCGGATCGTCACCGTCGCCGTCGTGCGTCGCCACGGAGCGGGCACCGCGACGCGGACCTGGCTCGTCGATCCCGGCGTGCCGATCCCCGAGGAGTCGACGGCGGTCCACGGCATCACCACCGAGCACGCGCGCGCCCACGGGCGCGAGCCGCGGGGGGCGCTGGACGAGGTCGCGACCCTCCTCGCCGCCGGGCTCGCGCGCGGCGAGCCGCTCGTCGCGTTCAACGCGACGTTCGACCTGTCCCTGCTCGACGCCGAGCTGCGCCGACACCGCCTCGCGACGCTGCCCGAGCGCCTGGGGCGCTCCGTCCGGGGCGTCGTGGACCCCCTCGTCCTCGACCGCTGGGTGGACCGATACCGACCGGGCAAGCGGCGGCTCGGGGACGTGGCCGCGCACTACGGCGTCGTCACGGGGGCCCTGCACGCCGCCGACGCGGACGTCCTCGCCACCCTCGGCGTGCTGGCCGCGATGTGCGAGCGCTACCCGGGACTGCCGCGGACCGACCTCGGGTGGCTCCACGACGCCCAGGCGCGGGCCCACCGCCGGTGGGCGGAGAGCTTCAACGCCTGGCGGGCGGGCCAGGGCCTCGACGGCCACGGCGCGGAGCTCACCTGGCCCCTGCGACCCCTGGGCCCCCTCGGCCCTGCGGTCCCGGCGGGGACCCTGCCGGCGACGGTCCCGGAGCTGGTGCCCGAGCCGGCGATCGCGTGAACGGGACCAGGTCCGCCGTGCCCGCGGCCTGCGCGACGACGTCGGCGACCCGGGGGGCGACCGCCACGAGCAGGCCGACGCCGGCCCCCGCCGCCCGGTAGTCCGTCCCGTCGAGCCGCCGGGCGACGCCACCGAGCTCGCGGACCAGGGCCACCCCCGGCGCGTGGTCCCACGGCAGGGTGCGCCAGGCCAGCATCGCGTCGGTCCCACCGAGGGCGAGCCGTGCGTACTCGCGCCCGGACCACACGCTGTCGGCCAGCACCATGCCGCCGGTCCCGGTCACCCGGCCGACCCGGTCCGCCAGGTGCGATCGCACCGGCGCGGGCAGGTAGCGGGCCGCGAGGAGCATCCGGGGCGCCGGGTGCGGATCGTCGTCAGCCGCGGGTGCCGCGAGCCGCACCATCCCGGACGCCCCGGTGGGTCCGGGACCGCTGCGCCAGGCCCCGGCACCGCGCTCGGCCACGAGCGTGAGCCCGAGCTCCGGGAGGCAGATCCAGCCGGCCACGGGCGCGCCGTCGGCGACGAGCCCCACCATCACCGCGTAGTCCGGCGACCCCGCCACGAAGGCGCGCGTGCCGTCGAGGGGGTCGACCACCCAGGCGAGCGGCGCGTCGACGAGCGCCCGCAGCAGCCCGGGGTCGCCCGCGGTGGCCTCCTCACCGACCACCGGCACGCCCGGCGCGAGGGCCGTCAGGCCCTCCGTCAGGGCCGCCTCGGCCGCGTGGTCGACGACCGTGACGACGTCACCGGGCGACTTCTCGCCGACGTCGCCGGCCGCCAGGTCGCCGAACCGGGGCGCGACGACCGTCGTCGCGACGTGCTCGACCAGCGCTGTGACGGCCGCGGCGTCCGGGCTCGGTGGGCTCACCGGGCCGAGTAGTTCGGCGCCTCGACGGTCATCTGGATGTCGTGCGGGTGGGACTCCTTGAGCCCGGCGGGGGTGATCCGCACGAAGCGGCCCCGCTCCTGCAGCTCGGGCATCGTGCGGGCGCCGACGTAGAACATCGTCTGGTGCAGCCCCCCGACCAGCTGGTGGGCGACGGCGCGCAGCGGGCCCCGGTACGGCACCTGGCCCTCGATGCCCTCGGGCACCAGCTTCTCGTCCGCGTCGACGTCGGCCTGGAAGTACCTGTCCTTGGAGTACGAGGCTCGCCCGCGGGAGGCCATGGCGCCGAGGGACCCCATGCCCCGGTAGTGCTTGTACTGCTTGCCGTTCACGAACACGAGGTCGCCCGGGCTCTCGTCGCAGCCCGCGAGGAGCGACCCGAGCATGACGGTGTCGGCCCCGGCGACGATCGCCTTGGCGATGTCCCCCGAGAACTGCAGGCCGCCGTCGCCGATGACGGGCACCCCCGCCGGCCGGCACGCCTTCGCCGCCTCGTGGATCGCCGTCACCTGCGGGACGCCGACCCCGGCCACCACCCGTGTCGTGCAGATGGAGCCCGGTCCGACACCGACCTTGACCGCGTCGGCGCCGGCGTCGACGAGGGCCTGCGCGCCCGCCCGGGTCGCGACGTTCCCGCCGACGACCTGCACGCCGCGCGTGGCGGGGTCCCGCTTGAGCCGGGCGATCATGTCGAGCATGGCGCGCGTGTGGCCGTGCGCGGTGTCGACGACGACGACGTCGACCCCCGCCTCGACGAGGGCCGTCGCCCGGTCCCACGCGTCGCCGTAGAACCCGACGGCGGCGGCGACCCGGAGGCGCCCCTCGTCGTCCTTGGTGGCCGACGGGTACTGCTCGGACTTGACGAAGTCCTTGACGGTGATGAGGCCCGCGAGGCGGCCGGCCTCGTCGACCAGCGGGAGCTTCTCGACCTTGTGCTTGCCGAGCAGCGCCGCGGCGTCGTCGGCAGTGATGCCGACGGGCGCCGTGACGAGCGGCATCGGCGTCATCACCTGACGGACGCGGAGGTCGGCGAACTCCGCGGGGGGCACGAACCGCAGGTCGCGGTTGGTGATGATGCCGAGCAGCGTGCGGTCCTCGTCGACCACCGGCGCACCGGAGACGCGGTAGGTGGCGCAGAGCGCGTCGAGCTCGGCGAGCGTGGCGTCGGGGCCGATCGTCACCGGGTCGGTCACCATCCCCGACTCCGAGCGCTTGACGAGGGTGACCTGGTGCGCCTGGTCCGCGATCGACAGGTTCCGGTGCAGCACCCCGAGGCCGCCGTGGCGCGCCATCGCGATCGCCATCCGGGCCTCCGTCACGGTGTCCATCGCCGCCGAGACCAGCGGGATCGCCAGCGAGACCTCGCGGGTGAGCTGTGTGGCGGTGTCCACCTCGGAGGGGACGACGTCGCTCTCGCCCGGCAGCAGCAGGACGTCGTCGAAGGTGAGGCCGATGAACGCGAAGGGGTCGGCACCCGGGGGCTCGAGCACGCTCATCCCGCGATGGTAGTCGCCGAGCGTGGGCCGCCCGGGACGAGGAGCCGGCGCGTGAGACCGTCCGCGCAGGACCCGCCGCGGCGCCGCCGTCAGCGGATGAGGCCGCGGCGCAGTCCGATGGCGACGGCCTGGGCGCGGTCGGCCGCCTCGAGCTTGCGGAACAGCCGCCGGGCGTGTGTCTTGACGGTGTCCTCCGAGAGGAACAGGTCGGCGCCGATCTGCGCGTTCGAACGGCCGTGGCTCATCCCGATGAGGACCTCCATCTCGCGCTTGGTCAGCTCGACGGGGGGCTGGGCGGCAGCGCGCGGCCGGGGCAGGCCGCCCGGACCGTTCTCGCGCGGCGGCGCGCCCGCAAGGCTGTGCGCGGCGACGGCAGCGAGCTCGCTGCGGTCGACGTCGGGGGCGAGGTACCCGCGGGCACCCAGGCTGATCGCGCGGTCGAGGGTGATCTCGTCGCCCGGCACGGCGATCATGATGACGACCGGCGGGCTGTCCGAGTCCCGGAGCCGGCGCAGCGCGTCGATCGGCCCGGTGCCCGGCAGGTGGGCGTCGAGCAGCACGAGCGCGGGAGCGGCCCGGCGGGTGATCCCCACGAGCTCGTCGACGCTGGCGGCGCCACGGGCGGGGGCGAGGGCGGCGATCCCCTGCGCGGCCGCGACGATGCGCTCGCGGACGGCAGCGGAGCCATGGCACACGACGACGCCGGCCATCCGCCTCCTTCCGCAGGGTTCGGCGCGGGGGACGCCGGAACGGGGGACTGGCTGCCCTGCCATCATCGGCCCCCGCGGACCCCGACGTTAGGCCGGACGAGGGTGAAGACGCGCCGGTCAGGTGTCGGACCGGTGCCGGTGGCCCGCCGCGCGCGGCCTCCCTCCGACCTCTCCGACGGGGTCGGAGCGCGCCGGGTCTCCGGCGGGCGGGACGGCGGAGGGTCAGACGGCCGCGAGGACCTCGTGCAGCGCGCCGGTCAGCGTCCGCACGCGGTGCACGTTCGCCGCCACGGGCAGGTCGGGCATCGTGCCGCCGTGGTGCACGAAGACCGGCAGGCCGGTGCGGCCGGCGAGCGCCGCACGGACGACCGACGCGACCCGCGGACCCCCGCCGTCGGCGACGCTCACCTCGACGAGCAGGGCCGCCGGGGCCGCGCGCTCGACGGCGCCGGAC
>JAEZAR010000230.1 GCA_023430425.1 Actinomycetes bacterium
GCCCAGCCCGCTCGGTGCCGCGATCGCGACGGCGGTCGCCGCCCCGGCGACCAGGCTCGCCCCGCCGGCGACGACGAGCGCGGCCGCGAGGCGTGCGTGGTGGCCGACGACGGCCGACCCGACGAGCTCCGCGCGGCCCGTCTCCTCCTCGGCGCGGGTGTGGCGCACGACCGCCTGCGCCGCCATCAGCGCCGTGAGCACGGCCAGGACCTTCCAGCCCTCCACGAGGGCCATCGCCCCGACGTGCGTGCCCGAGGCCGGGCCGTCGAACACCCGGGTGAGCGGGTTGCCGGCGCTGAAGGTCGCCGTCGCCACCCGCTCCTCGAGGGTGCGGAACGTGCCCTGGTAGCTGGCCACCACGGCCCACGCCAGGCCCGCGACGGAGGCGATCCACACCGGCAGGACGACGCGGTCGCGCCGCAGCGCCAGCCGGACGAGACGCCACGTCCCTGTCAGGGCGGTGCCGCGCAGCCGGGGGGCGCCGGGGCCCGCGCGGGTCGTGCGGGCCTCGTCGGGGGGCGTGGGGTCCAGGGGGGCGACCGGGTCCGCGGGGGCCGCGGGCGTCGCCGTCATCGCCGGGCCTCCGCGCGCTCGCGACGCTCGGTGGGAGCGGCGAGGTCGCCGTCGTAGTGGCGCAGGAACAGCTCCTCGAGCGTGGGCGGGGAGCTGGTGAGCGCGACGACGCCGCGCGGCGCCAGAGCGGCGACCACCGCGTCGATGCGGTCCGACTCGACCTCGAACCGGGCCGTGCGGCCGCCGTCGGAGGTGCGCAGGTCGTGGACGCCCGCCAGGTCCGGCAGGTCCGTCGCGGGCTCGCGCGTGGTGACGTGGACGGTGGTCCGCGTGAGGTGGCGCAGCGCGGCGAGCGTGCCGGACTCCACGACGCGGCCGCCGCGGATGATCGAGACGCGGTCGCACAGCGCCTCGGCCTCGGCGAGGATGTGGCTCGACAGGAGCACCGTCGCGCCCCGGGCCCGCAGCTCGCGCACCACGTCCTGGAACACGGACTCCATGAGCGGGTCGAGACCGCTCGTCGGCTCGTCGAGCAGGTAGAGCTCGACGTCGGCGGCGAGGCCGGCCACGAGGGCGACCTTCTGCCGGTTGCCCTTGGAGTAGGTCGAGCAGCGCTTGGTGGGGTCGAGCTGGAACCGCTCGACGAGCTCGTCCCGGCGGGCGCGGTCGCTCCCGCCGAGCAGCATGCTGCGGGCGCGGTGCGTCCCCCCGCGCAGCGCCGCCAGCAGGTCGATCGCCTCCCCGCCGGTGAGGTTCGGCCACAGGTTGACGTCCCCGGGCACGTACGCGAGCCGGCGGTGGAGCGGCACGGCGTCGCGCCACGGGTCGCCGCCGAGCACGACGGCGCCGCCGCCGTCCCGGCGCAGGAGGCCGAGCAGCACCCGGATGGTCGTGGACTTCCCGGCGCCGTTCGGGCCGAGGAAGCCGTGGACCTCGCCACGCTGCACCGCGAGGTCGAGGCCGTCCAGCGCCCGGGTCGCGCCGAAGGCCTTGCGCAGGCCGTGGGTGGCGATGGCGTGCTCCATCACGAGCTCCCTTGGGGGTGACAGTCAGTGTCAGTTGAGAGTAGATGTCAAAGAAAGTGACTGTCAATCGGGAGTCGCCGTCCCTCGGCGGTAGGCTCCGCGCATGGCCGACGACGTCCCCGGCGCCCGCCCCGGTCCCCCTGGCGCCCTCCCGGGTGCCCCCGGGGCCCCCGGGCTCCGGGAGCGCAAGCGGCTCGCCGCGATGACGCGGATCCAGGACAGGGCGCTGGAGCTGTTCGAGGAACGGGGCTTCGACGGGGTCACGGTGGAGGAGATCGCGGCCGCCTCCGACGTCTCGCCGAGCAGCGTCTACCGCTGGTTCGGCACCAAGGAGGAGCTTGTCCTGTGGGACGAGTTCGACCCGGAGATCGACCGGCACCTCGGGCCGGCGCTCGCCGAGGAGGTGCCCCTCGCCGGGTTGCGGCGCGTCGTCGTCGGCGTCGTGGAGGGCCTCACGGCGGACCGGGAGCACCAGGTGCGCCGGCGGGCCGCGCTGATGATGAGCACGCCCGAGCTGGAGCAGGCCGCATCGGCGCGGACGTACGAGATGGCGGAGCACATCGGGCGGGCGATGGCGCAGCGCCTCGGGCGCCCGCTCGAGGACCTCGAGGTCCAGGTGTTCTCGCACGCCTTCACCGGCGGGATCCTCGGGATGCTGCACCACTGGCACGGCACCGGCTTCGCCGAGCCGCTGGACGCCGTCGTCCGCAGGGTCTTCGACATCTTCGAGGAGGGGCTCGACGTCGTCCGGGCAGGCGGGTCGGCGGCCCGCTGAGACGCCGCGCGGCGCGGTTGACACCAGGCGTGTTGTGAGCGTTAACATCGAGGGGTCCGCAGCGAGGCGAGAGGGACGACCGCGATGACCAGTGACGAGGCGCGCGCCGCCGAGGGTCCCGACCCCGCGGAGCCCACCACCGCAGCGGGTGCCCCCGCCGGCGCCGCGACGAGCACACCCGCGGCGGGCGTCCAGGACGCGGCGACGGTCCTGGCGCAGGGGCGCGCCGCGCTCGGCATCGAGCTCGGGTCCACGCGCATCAAGGCGGTGCTCGTCGCCCCGGACGGCACCCCGCTCGCGGGCGGCAGCCACGAGTGGGAGAACTCCTACGTCGACCGCATGTGGACGTACCCCCTCGACGCCGTCTGGGCCGGGCTGCAGGCCTGCGTGGCCGACCTGCGGGCCGACGTCGAGCGGCGCCACGGGGTGCCGCTGACCACGGTCGGCGCCCTCGGGGTCTCCGCGATGATGCACGGGTACCTGGCGTTCGACGGGGCGGGCGAGCTCCTCGTCCCGTTCCGCACGTGGCGCAACACCACCACCGGCCCGGCCGCCGCCGAGCTGAGCGAGCTGCTCGGCCAGAACATCCCGCTGCGCTGGTCGGTCGCGCACTTCTACCAGGCGGTGCTCGACGACGAGCCGCACGTGCCCGACGTCGACTTCCTCACGACGCTGGCCGGCTACGTGCACTGGCGGCTCACGGGCCGCCGGGTGCTCGGCGTCGGCGACGCCTCCGGCATGTTCCCCGTGGACCCCGCGACGCGCGACTACGACCGCGACCTCCTCGCCCGGTTCGACGAGCGCGTCGGGTCGCGGCGCCCCGGGCTGCACCTGGCGGACCTGCTCCCGCAGGTGCTCGTCGCCGGGCAGGAGGCCGGGCGGCTCACGCCGGAGGGGGCGGCGCTCCTCGACCCGACGGGCGGCCTGGAGCCCGGCGCCCCCCTGTGCCCCCCCGAGGGCGACGCCGGCACCGGCATGGTCGCGACCAACGCCGTGGCGCCGCGCACGGGCAACGTCAGCGTCGGCACCTCCGTCTTCGCCATGGTCGTCCTCGAGCGCCCGCTCGCCGGCGTCCACCACGAGCTCGACGTCGTCACGACGCCCGCCGGGGACCTGGTGGCGATGGTGCACTGCAACAACGGCGCGAGCGAGCTCGGGGCCTGGGCGGGGATCTTCGGGCGGTTCGCCGCCGCCCTCGGCGCCCCGGCCGCACCCGACGACGTGTTCGGCGCGCTGCTGCGCGAGGCGCTCGACGGGGAGGTCGACGCCGGCGGGGTCGTCGCGTACAACTTCCTCGCGGGGGAGCCGGTCGCCGGCCTGGCCGAGGGTCGCCCCCTGGTGCTCCGCACGCCGGACAGCCGGCCCACGCTCGCCAACCTCGTGCGCGCGCAGGTGTACGGCGTGTTCGGGACGCTCAGCCTCGGCATGCGCGTGCTCGCGGGCGAGGGCGTCGTCCTCGACACGCTGTTCGCCCACGGCGGGCTGTTCCGCACGGCGGGCGTCGCGCAGCGGCTGCTGGCGGCGGCGGTCGGCGCCCCGGTGGCCGTGGCCCGCACCGCGAGCGAGGGCGGGCCGTGGGGCATGGCGGTGCTGGCCGCGTACCTCGGGGCGGCGGACGAGCTCGGCCTGGGCGAGTTCCTCGACAGCCGGGTGTTCGCCGGCGCCGAGGTCGACGTCGTGCAGCCGGACCCCGCCGACGTCGCCGGCTACGCCGCGTACCTCCAGCGGTACGAGGCGGGGCTGCCCGCCGCCCGCGCCGCCGCCGACGTCGTCTGAGGGCTTGTAGGAGATCGAGAGAGGGAGAGGGCCGCCGTGGAGCTGGACGCCCTGAGCGAGGAGGTGCGCGCGGAGGTCGCGCGCGTGCGCCGGGTCGTCGCCGACCTGCACGCCGAGCTGCCCCGGTGGGGCCTCGTGGTGTGGACGGCGGGCAACGTCTCCCAGCGCGTCCGGGTGCCGGGCGGGGAGGACCTGCTGGTCATCAAGCCCAGCGGCGTCACCTACGACGAGCTGACGCCGGAGGCGATGGTCGTCTGCGATCTCGACGGCAACCTCGTCGACGGCGACCGCTCGCCGTCGTCCGACACCGCCGCCCACGCCTACACCTACCGGCACCTGCCGCACGTGGGCGGCGTCGTGCACACGCACTCGACCTACGCGACGGCCTGGGCCGCACGGGGCGAGCCGGTGCCGTGCGTGCTCACGATGATGGCCGACGAGTTCGGCGGGCCGATCCCTATCGGGCCGTTCGCGCTCATCGGCGACGACTCGATCGGTCGCGGGATCGTCGAGACCCTGCGCGACAGCCGGAGCCGGGCCGTGCTCATGCAGGGCCACGGTCCGTTCACGATCGGCCGCGACGCGCGCGACGCCGTGAAGGCGGCGGTGATGGTCGAGGAGGTCGCCCGCACCGTGCACATCGCGCGGCAGCTCGGTGAGCCGCTGCCGATCGCCCAGGGCGACATCGACGCGCTCTACGCGCGCTACCAGAACGTCTACGGCCAGGGCGACTCCGCCCCCGTCACGCCCGACGCGCCACCCCCGACCGCCGCACCGCCGGCACCCGTCACGAGCGAGGAGAAGGACGCATGAGCAAGCCGTACGCCGAGGCGGAGATCTGGTTCGCCACGGGCAGCCAGCACCTGTACGGCGAGGAGACCCTGCGTCAGGTCGCGGAGCAGTCGCAGGAGGTCGCGCGCCTCCTCGACGCGTCCGACGCCGTGCCCGCGCGCGTCGTCTGGAAGCCGGTGCTCACGGGGTCGGACGCCATCCGCCGGCTCGCCCTGGAGGCCAACGCCTCCGACGCCTGCATCGGCGTCATCGCCTGGATGCACACGTTCTCGCCCGCGAAGATGTGGATCGCCGGCCTCGAGGCCCTGCGCACCCCGCTCCTGCACCTGCACACGCAGGCGAACGTCGAGCTGCCGTGGGACACCATCGACTTCGACTTCATGAACCTCAACCAGGCGGCGCACGGCGACCGGGAGTTCGGGTACATCGCCACGCGGCTCGGGGTGGCGCGCAAGACCGTCGTCGGGCACGCGTCGTCGCCCGTCGTCCAGGAGAAGGTGGGCACGTGGGCCCGCGCGGCGGCCGGCTGGGCCGCCGCGCACGACCTGCGGCTGGCGCGCTTCGGCGACAACATGCGCAACGTCGCGGTGACCGAGGGGGACAAGACCGAGGCCGAGGCGCGCCTCGGCGTCAGCGTGAACACGTGGGGCGTCAACGACCTGGTCGCCGCCGTGGACGAGGTCGCCGAACCGGACGTCGACGCGCTGGTCGCCGAGTACGAGGACACCTACGACGTCGTCGCCGAGCTGCGCAAGGGCGGCGAGCGCCACGAGTCGCTGCGCTACGGCGCGCGCCAGGAGCTCGCCCTCGAGGCCCTGCTCGGCTCGCTCGGCGCGACGGCCTTCACGACGACGTTCGAGGACCTCGGCGCGCTGCGCCAGCTCCCGGGCCTCGCCGTGCAGCGCCTGATGTCCAAGGGCTTCGGCTTCGGCGCCGAGGGCGACTGGAAGACGGCGGTCCTGGTCCGGGTGGCGAAGGTCATGGGGCAGGGACTGCCGGGCGGCGCCTCGCTGATGGAGGACTACACGTACCACCTGACCCCGGGCGAGGAGCGGATCCTCGGGGCGCACATGCTCGAGATCTGCCCGAGCCTGACGACGAGCCGGCCGACCCTGGAGATCCACCCGCTGGGCATCGGCGGCAAGGAGGACCCGGTCCGGCTCGTCTTCAGCACGGACCCGGGTCCGGGCCTCGTCGTGGCGATGTCGGACATGCGGGACCGGTTCCGGCTGACGGCGAACGTCGTCGACGTCGTCGAGCACCCGCCCCTGCCGCACCTGCCCGTGGCGCGCGCGGTGTGGCAGCCGGCGCCGGACCTCGCGACGTCCGCGGAGGCCTGGCTCATGGCCGGCGCGGCGCACCACACGGTGCTGTCCACGCAGGTGGGGGTCGACGTCTTCGCCGACTTCGCGGCGATGGCGCGGACCGAGCTGGTCGTCATCGACGCGTCGACGACCGCTCGGGGCTTCGCGAACGAGCTGCGCTGGAACCAGGTCTGGTTCCACCTGGCGCAGGGCTTCTGACGGCCCGCCGCGGGCGGGCGCCGGACGCCCGTCCGGCGGTTCGGCCGGGCGGGCGGGAGCGCTCACCGCACCGCGGCAGTGCGCGTTCCTTGCGTGTGCTTTCGATCACGAAAGCCCCGCGGTGGTCGGCTCCGCGGTGTCCGGCTGCACCCAGTTCGTGCGGGACGCGCACCGCGGAGCGCCCCTCGACGGCGCTCGCCGGCCCCTCCTGGGCCCGAGGGCCCAGGTCCGGGAGGCCTGCGCGACTCGTTACATCTTCGTAATCGAAAGTTGACTTCAGGAAGTTGACCCAGCGGATTGTTATCGCTCACACTCGGCGTGTGCTCAAGGAGGAGACCGACGTCCTGCCGGTCCTGGTGCGGCGCGAGCGGATGCTCAAGCTCATCGCGGACCGCGAGTTCGTCCGCGTGTCCGAGCTCGCCGAGACGTTCAACATCTCCGACGTCACCGTGCGGGCCGACCTGTCCTCCCTGCAGTCCACGCACGCGGTGCGCCGCGTCCGCGGCGGCGTCATGGCCCCGTCCCGCGCCAGCCGGCCCGAGCCGTCGTTCGAGGAGTCCCTCGTCGAGTTCGCGCATGAGAAGCAGCGGATCGGCGAGTACGCCGCCTCGCTGGTGCACTCGGGGATGTCCGTCTTCCTCGACGTCGGCACCACCACGACCGCCGTCGCCCGGGCCCTCGTCGCACGCGCCGACCTGGAGCGCGTCACGGTCGTCACCAACGGCCTCAACGTCGCCCTCGAGCTCGAGCGCGCGATGCCGCGGCTCGTCGTCGTCGTCACGGGCGGGACGCTGCGCAGGCTCCAGCACTCGCTCGTGAACCCGCTCGCCACCACGCTCCTGGAGCAGCTCCACGTCGACCTCGCGGTCGTCGGCTGCAACGGGGTCGACCCCGAGGGGTTCACCAACATCAACCTGCCCGAGGCCGAGGTGAAGCGGTCGGTGATCGCCGGCGCCCGGCGGACCGTCGTCGTCGCCGACGGCTCCAAGCTCGGGCAGACGCACCTCGGGCGCATCGCCCGGCTCGCCGACGTCGACTCGCTCGTCACCGGCCAGTCCGCCCCCTCGCACGAGGTGCGGCGGCTGCGGGCGGCGGGCCTCGACGTCGTGCGGCTCGAGTAGCCGCGACCCGGGGGGAGCAGGGCGAGCGGGGGGAGCAGGGAAGCGCAGGACTTCCTGGCCGGTCGGCGGTCAGGTCGCAAGGGTCGGTCCGCCGGACAGCCCCAACGCAGGAAGCAAGATCTCGAGGAGGAGATTCATGAGCACCAGGAAGTTCGCCGCTCTCGCGGCGGGCCTGACGCTCGCCCTGTCCCTCACCGCGTGCGGTGGCGGCGGCGCGGGCAGCACGGAGGACGAGACCCCCGACGCCGGCGACGGCGGCACCACGGGCGAGGAGAGCGAGGGTGGTCTGATCGGCGTCGCGATGCCGACGCAGACGTCCGAGCGCTGGATCGCCGACGGCAACGCGGTCAAGGAGGGCCTGGAGGAGCTCGGCTACGAGGTCGACCTCCAGTTCGCCAACGACGACATCCCGACGCAGACCCAGCAGATCGACCAGATGATCACCAACGGCGCCGAGGCGCTGATCATCGCGGCGATCGACGGCACCGCCCTCACGAGCCAGCTCGAGGCCGCGGCGGCCGCGGGGATCCCCGTGATCTCCTACGACCGCCTCATCCGCGACTCGGAGAACGTCGACTTCTACGTGACGTTCGACAACTACGACGTCGGCGTCCTGCAGGCCACGTCCCTGCTCGTGGGCCTCGGCCTGCTCAACGCGGACGGCTCCGAGGGCGAGGCCACCGGCCCGTTCAACATCGAGCTGTTCGCCGGCTCGCTCGACGACAACAACGCGTTCTTCTTCTTCAACGGCGCGATGGACACGCTCCAGCCGTACTTCGACGACGGCACGCTGGTCGTCCCGTCCGGGCAGATGGACATCGAGCAGGTCAACATCCTGCGCTGGCAGCAGGAGACGGCCCAGCGCCGCATGGAGGACCTGCTGACGTCGACGTACAACGACGGCACCCCGCTGCACGGCGTCCTGTCGCCGTACGACGGCCTGTCCCGCGGCATCATCACCGCGCTCCAGGGCGTGGGCATGGGCCCGACGATCGCCGAGGGCCTGCCGGTCGTCACCGGCCAGG
Organism: Actinomycetes bacterium; assembly: GCA_023430425.1. Next base: position 8,551 of record JAEZAR010000230.1, read on the forward strand.
ACGCCGAGATCGCCTCCGTCAAGCTCATCGCCGACGGCGTGCAGTTCGCGTCGATCTTCAAGGACACCCGCAAGCTCGCCGCCCAGGCCATCGTGGCCGCCGAGGCGTACCTCAACGGCGAGGAGCCGGAGGCCAACGACACCGAGACGTACGACAACGGCGTCAAGGTCGTCCCGTCCTACCTGCTCGAGTCGGACATCGTCTACGCGGACAACATCCAGCCGCTGCTGGTCGACTCCGGCTACTGGACCGAGGAGGAGGTCGCGTCCGGCGTCGCCGAGTGACCTGAGCGCCCGGCCCGGCGGTGCCCCACCGCCGGGCCGGGCACCCCGGGCGGCGGCCGGGCAC
>JAEZAR010000250.1 GCA_023430425.1 Actinomycetes bacterium
CGCCCCCGGCGCGCCGGCGCACACCACGAGCCTCGCGCTGCAGGCCCCGCCGGGCCAGGTGCCCTCGGGCCCGTACCCGGTCCTCGTGACCGTGCGCGACGCGAGCGGCGCCGTCACGAGCGAGCACACCCTGACGGTGCGGCAGACCCCGGCCGACGTCGACGTCGTCTCCACGCTGGTGCCGACGACGCTCGCGGCCGGCGGGACCGCCGTCGTCACCGTGGACCTCGCGAACCGCGGCGGCACCCCCGCTCTGGTGACGACGACGGTGCTCCTGCCCGAGGGCGCCCTGCCGACGCCGTCGGACGCCTGGACGTGCGCCGCCGCCGACGGCCGCACGTGTGAGGCCGTGACCACGGTCCCGGCCGACGGCACCGCCCGCGTCCTCCTCGGCGTCGAGAACGTCGCGACGGCGCAGACCGTCGGCGCCGTCGCGCTCGAGGTGACCGGCGCCGGGCTCGAGGGGACCGTGCGCCAGAGCCACGAGGTCACCCTCCTGCCGCCGGCGCCGAACCCGCCGGTGCTCGGGGTCGTCGCCCCCACCGAGCTCCGGCTGGAGCGCGGGGTCGTGGCGGAGCTCCCGGTGACGGTGCGCAACACCGGCGGGACCGCGGCCACCGGCCTGCGCGTCCGGGTCGACCTGCCCGGCGGCGTCTTCTACCAGGGCGTCGCGAGCAACGACGGCTGGACCTGCCGCGGCACCGGCCCCGGCTCCAACACCGACGTCCTGTGCGACCGCACCCGGCTCGACGCCGGCGCCGCGCACGCCTTCCGGGTCCAGGTGCGGGCCAACGGGAACGTCAGCGGAGACGTCGTCACCTCCGTCGAGGCCGACAGCGGCCACAGCGCGGTGGCGACCACGGCGATCGTGATGTCGCCGGTGGCGACCTGCGCGCCGGCGTGGGTCCAGGGCGACTGGTACGCCCGCGGCACGCTCGCCTCCTACCGCGGCCTGAACTACGAGCGGCAGATCAGCATGATCTCGCTCGTGCGGCCGGACCGGACCGACTCGCTCTGGCTGCCGGTCGAGCCCTGCGTGTGAGGTCCGCCGGTCCACCGGTCGAGCCCTGAGTGAGGCTCGCCGGTCCACCGGTCAGCCCGGCGGGACGGACACGGCCGCCGCTCCGCCGTCGCCCGGCTCCGCACGCCCCGCCGCCTGCACGGCGGCGTCGACGAGGTCCTCGCCCGCCACGAGCTCGAGCGTGAGCCCGATCGTCGCGGCCTCGTCGAGCAGGGCGACGACGACCGCCGCGACGTCCTCCCGGGGGACCTGGCCGAAGGCGACCCGCGGCTCGAGGCGCACCCGCCCGGTGCCCGGCTCGTCCGTGAGCGCGCCGGGACGCAGGACCGTCCAGTCCAGGTCGCGCTCGCGCACCGCAGCCTCCGCCGCCGCCTTGGCCCGCAGGTAGGCACGGAAGACGTCGTCGGCGGCCCGGTCCGGCTCGTCGACGCCCATGGACGACACCAGCACGTAGCGGCGCACCCCGGCGGCCGTCGCGGCGTCGGCCAGGAGCACCGCGCCCGCCCGGTCCATGGTGTCCTTGCGAGCCGCGCCGGAGCCCGGGCCGGCCCCCGCGGCGAACACGACGGCGTCGCAGCCGGCGATCGCGCCGGCGACGGCGTCCGTCGTCGCCCGTTCGAGGTCGACCACGGCGGCGCCCGCGCCGTCGGACTCGACGTCGGGCACGTGGTCGGGGTTGCGGACCAGGGCGAGCACCGAGTCCCCGCGTCCGGCGAGACGGCGGGTCAGTCTGCGGGCCACCTGGCCGTGGCCGCCGGCGATCGCGATGCGCATCCCCCCACGCTAGGCGGCGCGGTCACGACATGCCTGCGCGGCCCTCCTGGTGGAGGTTGCGCTGCCGGGCCGGAGATCGAAGCCCCCTGGATCGGCGGCCCGGCAGCGCAGGGTCCTCAGTCAGCATCCCCCGAGCCGACGAGGACAACCTCGGGGGTGGGGTCACAGCGATAACCCACACCCCTGACGGTGACGATCCGCGGGCAGCCCCCCAGCTTCTCCCGCAGCCGTCGCACATGAACGTCGATGGTGCGCGTGCCGTCGCGCCACGCGCGCTTGTGCCAGACGGCCCGGAGGAGCTCCTCGCGGGTGACGGCACGGTGCGGCGAGCGCAGCAGGTACTCCAGCAGCGCGAACTCCTTGTACGTGAAGGGGACGGAGCGTCCGTCCACTGTCACCTCGCGCGCGAGCGCGTCGACGATGACCTCGCGCCGGTCGGGCACCGCCTGGACGGCGGGGCGGCGCGGCGTGCCGGGGCGGCCCGGCTCGAACTGGGCGAGCTGTGTACGTACCCGCCCGACGAGGTCGCTGTGCGCACCGCGGCCCCCGAGCGTCATGGCGGAGTAGGTGGTGGCGCCGGGCGCCAGCTCGTCGATGACCGCGGCGACCGCGTGCGCGACCTCCACCAGCAGGGCTCGGCCGGCGGCGCCCTCGACGCCGGCGAGACCGACGTACAGGGCCAGCCCCGGCTCGAAGGCCGTCGCCTGCGCGCTCAGGACCGGCGCCGGCCCGCCCGCCGGAGCGGGGGACGGCGCGACGGGCGCCGGAGCGCCTGTCATAGCCACTGAGACTGCGGTCATGGATCGAGTGTGACTCCCGTTCCGCCGGACCCCAATACCCGCGTGACCGCTGTCTCAGATGGTGGACAGCATTCACCCGGTGGACCCGGGCCTTGTGGGGCGAACCCGGGCATTCGGATGGGGACGGCGCTGGTCAGACGGCCGGCACGCCACGGGCGACGGGTCAGCCGGCCCGGTCGGGTACGCGTGTGAGGGCTGTCACAGGGACGCGGGCGAGTGGCCCCGAAAAGTCAGACGAGCCCGTAGAGCCGGTCCCCGGCGTCGCCGAGGCCGGGGACGATGTAGGCGCGGTCGTTGAGCCTCTCGTCCACCGCCGCGACGACGACCGTGACGTCCGCGCGGTCCCCGACGTGGCGCTCGACGAGCTCGATCCCCTCGGGGGCCGCGATGAGGCAGATGCACGTCACGTCGTGCGCCCCGCGCTCGAAGAGGTAGTCGATGGTCGCGGCGAGCGTGCCGCCGGTGGCGAGCATGGGATCGAGCACGAAGCACTGACGGCCGGCCAGGTCGTCCGGGAGCCGGTTGGCGTAGGTGATGGCCTGCAGCGTCTCCTCGTCCCGCCGCAGACCCAGGAAGCCGACCTCCGCCGTGGGGAGCAGCCGCATCATGCCCTCGAGCATCCCGAGGCCGGCCCGCAGGATCGGGACCACGATGGGCTTGGGGTCGGCCAGGTGGGTGCCGATCGTCGCCGCGACCGGGGTGTGCACCTCGCGCTGCTCGGTGCGCACGTCGCGCGTCGCCTCGTAGGCCAGCAGCGTCACGAGCTCGTCGACGAGGAGGCGGAACGTCGCCTGCGGGGTCTGCCGGTCCCGCAGGACCGTCAGCTTGTGCGAGATCAGCGGGTGGTCGGCGACGTGCAGGCGCATGGCTGCACGCTACCGCGCGGCACCTGCCTGCCGACGCGCCCACCGGGCCGCTAGCGTGGCCGGTCGAGGGCGGGTCAGCCGGCCGGTGCCGCGCGCCCGCCCGCGGGACGAGGAGGGGCGTGGACCAGGACGAGCGCGCGATGCGGGAGGCCCTCGCCGAGGCGCGTGCGGCGACGGCGACCGGCGACGTCCCGGTGGGTGCCGTCGTCGTCGGGCCGGACGGCGTCGTGATCGCCCGGGGGCGCAACGCACGCGAGGCGACCGGTGACCCCACGGCCCACGCCGAGGTGCTGGCCCTGCGCGGGGCGGCCCGCCTGCTCGGGCGGTGGCGGCTGGACGACTGCTCGCTCGTCGTCACCCTCGAACCGTGCGCGATGTGCGCGGGCGCGCTGGTGCTGGCCCGCGTGCCGCGCCTCGTGCTCGGCGCCTGGGACCCCAAGGCGGGGGCGTGCGGCTCGGTCCACGACCTCGTCCGCGACCGCCGGCTCAACCACCGGGTCGAGGTCGTGGCCGGCGTGCTCGCCGAGGAGTGCGGCGAGGTGCTGCGGACGTTCTTCGAGCGGCGCCGCTGACGCGGTCCGTCGTCCGCGCCGTGCCACGAGGTTCCGGCGCACCCGTATCCCCGCGGGGCCCCAGCGCGATGGCACACCCATGGGGGAGGACGAGGGCCTGGCCGCCGCCGCCGCGCGGGTCGAGCAGTGGTACGGGCCGCTCGCGCGCAACGAGACGGTCGCGGCGGGTCCGCAGCACGCCGCGGAGCTGGTGCGCTTCGGCGAGGCGCTCCGGGCCGTCGACGACGCCGGCTTCCTG
>JAEZAR010000302.1 GCA_023430425.1 Actinomycetes bacterium
GGCCCCCGCCCCGCCCGGGGCGGCGCCCGTCGCCGACGAGGACGACCTCCCCCCGCGCTCACGCCTGCGCCGCGTGCTGGGTGCGCTCGTCGTCCTGGCGGTCCTCGCGGGCGCGGTCGCGGCCGGCTGGCTCGGCTACCGGTGGACCCAGACCCAGTACTACGTCGGGATCGCCGACGAGCGCGTGGCGATCTTCCGTGGCATCCCGCAGACCGTGGGGCCGCTGACCCTGTCGGAGGTCGTCGAGGCGACCGACCTGCAGGTCGAGGACCTGCCCGAGTACTTCCGGGACCGGTTGGCCGACACGCTGCCCGCCGCCGACCTCGACGACGCCCGCGACCGCGTCGCCTCCATCGAGCGGGAGACCGATCGGGCCGGGTCCTGATGGCGACCGTCACGCCGCACCCGGTGCGACCCGGCCGCGCCCCCGAGCTCCTCCTCCTGGTCCCCGCGCTCGTGCTCGGCGTCGGCGCCTACGCGCTCGCGGGCATGGCCACCGCGGGGACCGTGCCCGCGGACATCGTCGGCTACGGCGCCGGCCTGGTGGCCCTCGCCATCGGGATGCACCTCGTCCTGCGCTGGCGGGCGCCCTACGCCGACCCGGTGATCCTGCCGGTCGTCGTCGCGCTCAACGGCATCGGCCTGGCGATGATCTACCGGATCGACGTCGCCTACGAGGCGCGGGAGAGGTTCGCGGGGTTCGCCGAGCGGCAGCTGACGTGGACCGCGATCAGCATGGTGCTCGCCGCGACCGTGCTCGTGGTCCTGCGCGACCACCGGACGCTGCGGCGCTACACCTACACGGCGATGGTCGCCGGTCTCGCGCTCCTCATGCTCCCGCTCGCGCCCGTCATCGGCCGCACGATCAACGGCGCGCGGATCTGGATCCACGTCGGGGCCGCCTCGTTCCAGCCCGCGGAGCTCGCGAAGATCGTCCTCGCCGTGTTCTTCGCCGGCTACCTGGTCACCAACCGCGACACGCTCGCGCTCGCCGGCCCCAAGGTGCTCGGCCTGCAGCTGCCCCGCGCACGCGACCTCGGGCCGATCCTCCTCGCGTGGGGGGTCTCGCTCGCCCTCCTCGTCTTCCAGCGCGACCTCGGCACGTCCCTGCTCTTCTTCGGCCTCTTCGTCGGGATGCTCTACCTCGCCACGGAGCGCATCAGCTGGGTGGTCATCGGCGTCGGGCTGTTCGTCGGCGGCGCCGCCCTGGCCGCCCGGGCCCTGCCGCACGTGGCGACGCGGTTCGAGGTCTGGCTGCACGCGCTCGACCCCGAGGTCTTCGACGCCAACCCCGGGTCCGGCCAGCTCGTCCGCGGCCTGTTCGGGATGGCCAGCGGGGGGCTCTTCGGCACCGGCTGGGGAGAGGGCCGGCCCGACCTCGTCCCGTACGCGGAGTCCGACTTCATCGTCGCCTCCCTCGGCGAGGAGCTCGGCCTCACCGGCCTGCTCGCCGTCCTCGTGCTCTACGTCGTGCTCGCCCAGCGCGGCCTGCGGACCGCGATCGGGGTGCGCGACGGCTTCGGCAAGCTCTTCGCCGGCGGGATGGCCTTCGTCGTCGCGTTCCAGTGCTTCGTCGTCGTGGGCGGGGTGACCCGGATCATCCCGCTGACCGGCCTGACGATGCCCTTCCTCGCCTACGGCGGCTCGTCGCTGCTCGCGAACTGGATGATCGCGGCGATGCTCCTGCGGATCTCCGACAGCGCCCGGCGACCTGCCCCCGCGCCCGGCCGGCTGCCCGACGACGACGCCCCCGCCGCGCTCGACGAGTCCGGGCAGGGTGGCGGCGGGACGGGCGGGACGGGCCCGGCGCTGCCCGTCGGCTCGGACCACGAGACAGAGGTCCTGCGGCTCGGGGAGCGCGAGTGAACACCCCCCTGCGCCGCCTCTCCACGGTGGTCGTGCTCATGTTCCTCGGGCTCATGGCCGGGGCCACGTGGGTGCAGTACGTCCAGGCGCCCGCGCTGAACAACGACCAGCGCAACGTCCGGACGCTCTACCGCGAGTACGGCAACTTCCGCGGGCCCATCGTCGTGGGCGGAGGGGCGGTCGCGTCGTCGGTGCCCGTCGACGACCCCTTCGGCTACCAGCGCGTCTACGCGAACGGTCCCCTCTACGCACCGGTGACCGGCTTCTACTCCGTGGTCTTCGGGCGCGACGGCATCGAGGAGTGGTTCAACACCGAGCTCAACGGGTCCGCGGACTCCCTCTTCTACGAGCGGCTCCAGGACCTGGTGACCGGACGCCAGACGCGGGGCGCGTCGGTCGAGCTCACGATCGACCCCGTCGTGCAGCAGGCCGCGTGGGACGCCCTGGGCGACCAGCGGGGCGCCGTCGTGGCGATGGACCCGACGACCGGCGCGATCCTCGCGATGGTGAGCAAGCCCGCCTACGACCCGACGGCGCTCGCCGGCCACGACTTCGACGCCGTCCGCGCCGCGTGGGACGCGCTGCAGGCGGACCCCACCGAGCCCATGGCGAACCGGGCCATCGCCGGCGACACGTACCCGCCGGGCTCGACGTTCAAGCTCGTCACGGCGGCGGCGGCCCTGGAGAACGGCCTCATCGCCGAGACGCCCGTCGCCGCGCCCACCACCCTCACGCTGCCCCAGACCTCCACCCAGCTCGGCAACTTCGGGGGGGCGGCGTGCTCGCCCACGGGTGCCCTGACCCTCGCCGACGCGCTCCGGATCTCCTGCAACACCGCGTTCGCGCAGATCGGCATCGACCTCGGAGCGGATGAACTTCGCGAACAGGCACAGGCCTTCGGTTTCGACACCCCGCTCAACGTGCCGATGAGGGTGACGGAGAGCCACTTCCCGGACGACCCCGACGCGCCGCAGACGGCTCTCTCGGCGATCGGGCAGTACGAGGTGCGCGTGACCCCCCTGCAGATGGCCATGGTGGCCGCCGCCATCGGCAACGGCGGCGTGCAGATGACGCCGTACCTCGTGCAGACCGTCCGCAGCCAGGACCTCACCGTCGTCGACACCACGGAGCCCACCGAGCTCGGCCGACCGGTCTCCGGCGCCACCGCCGCCCAGCTGCGGGACATGATGGTGGGCGTCGTCGAGTCGGGCACCGGTCGGTCCGCGCAGATCCCCGGGGTCGTCGTCGCCGGCAAGACGGGCACCGCCCAGACCACCGACGAGGCCGCGCCGCACGCATGGTTCACCGCGTTCGCGCCCGCCGCCCCCGGCACCGTGCCGCGCGTCGCCGTCGCCGTCGTCGTCGAGAACGGCGGCTCGCTGGGCAGCGAGGCCACCGGTGGGGCCGTGGCGGCCCCGATCGCGCGGGCGGTCATCCAGGCGGCGCTCGGGGGCGCCAGGTGAAGCCCGGGGAGGGCGTCGCCCTCGGCGACCGGTACCGCCTGGTCTCGCGCATCGCGGTCGGCGGGATGGGTGAGGTCTGGGTGGGCCACGACGAGTCGCTCGCGCGCGACGTCGCCGTCAAGGTCCTCCGTGAGGAGTTCGCCGGCGACGAGGGCTTCCTCGAGCGCTTCCGCACCGAGGCGCGCAACTGCGCCCAGCTCTCCCACCCGAACATCGCCCAGCTCTACGACTACGGCGAGCAGGACGGCTCGGCGTTCCTCGTCATGGAGCTCGTCCTCGGGGAGCCGCTGTCCGACCTCCTCGACCGCGAGCCCGTGCTGCCGACGCGGCGGCTGCTGCCGATCCTGGCCGAGACCGCGCGCGCGCTGCACGCGGCCCACGTCGCCGGCGTCGTGCACCGCGACGTCAAGCCGGGCAACATCCTGCTGTCGCGCGCGGGCCGCGTGAAGATCACGGACTTCGGCATCTCGACCGCGACCGGGCGGATCCCGATGACCGACTCCGGGATGGTCATGGGCACCGCGCAGTACCTCTCGCCCGAGCAGGCGATCGGCAAGGCCGCGACGCCCGCGTCGGACATCTACTCGCTCGGCATCGTCGGGTACGAAGCGCTCGCCGGGAACCGGCCGTTCACGGGTCCGACGGCAGTCGACATCGCCGTCGCGCACGTGAACACCCCGGTGCCGCCCCTGCCGTCCGACGTCGACCCCGAGCTCGCCGCGCTCGTCATGCGCATGCTCGCCAAGGACCCCGAGGAGCGACCGCGGTCCGCCGCCTCGCTCGCGCGGGTGCTCGACGAGATCGCGGTGCGGACCCCCTCCACCGGGATCCCGCCGGTGCTCGGCCGGCACGCCCGGCCGGTGGACGTCGTCGACGCCGTCGGGGCCGGCGACCGGCAGGGCACCTTCGGCCCGGTCACCCCGCCGCCGCGACCGACGGGCGAGCCGGCCCGGCTCGTCCCCGGCCGCGACGAGCCCGTCGGTGCGACCCCGACGCACACC
>JAEZAR010000180.1 GCA_023430425.1 Actinomycetes bacterium
GGGCAGGAGACCGGTCTCGACGTGCGCGTGCGCGTGGACGAGACCGTCGCGGGCCTGCCGCGCGACCGCGAGGTGATCCTGCTGCGGGCCGCGCAGGAGGCGCTCTCCAACGTCCGTCGGCACGCCGACGCGCGGCACGTCGTGCTCGCGCTGACCGCGGACGACCCCGACGAGGAGGCGGCCGGGGCACCGGCCGTCCGGCTCGAGGTGACCGACGACGGGCGCGGCATGCCGCCGGCGGCCGTCGAGGGCTTCGGGCTGCGCGGCATGCGGGAGCGGGTCGCCTCGGGCGGCGGCGAGGTCGCGGTCGCCAGCGACGTCGGCGCCGGGACCACGGTCGAGGTCACCATGCCCACGGGACGCCAGGAGGACCGGTGACGGAGTCGGGGACCGTACGGGTGCTCGTGGTGGACGACCACCCCGTGGTGCGGGCGGGCATCGTGGGCCTGCTCGCGGGCGAGCCCGACCTCGAGGTGGTCGGCGAGGCGGGGGACGGCGAGCAGGCGTGCCGGCTGGCCGCGTCGCTGCGCCCGGACGTCGTGCTCATGGACCTGCGCATGCCCGTGCTGGACGGGACGGCCGCCACCGAGCGGCTGCTGTCCGAGGCCCCCGGGGTGCGGGTGGTCGTGCTGACGACGTACGAGACCGACGCCGACATCCTGCGCGCCGTCGAGGCCGGGGCCACCGGCTACCTGCTCAAGGACACCCCGCGCGAGGACCTGGTCGCGGCGGTCCGGGCGGTCGCGGGCGGGGAGACGGTCCTGGCCCCGTCGGTGGCCCGTCGGCTCGTGCACGGCGTGCGCACCGCGGGCGAGCGCCTGACCCCGCGCGAGCTCGAGGTGCTCCGCGGGGTCGCCCGCGGGGGCTCGAACGCCCAGATCGGCGCGGAGCTGTTCATCTCCGAGGCAACCGTCAAGACGCACCTGCTGCGGGTCTTCACCAAGCTCGGTGTCGACGACCGGACGCGGGCCGTGACGGTCGCCCTCGAGCGCGGGATCCTCACCTCGCCCTGACGCCGGGCGCGCGGCCGGTTCTCATCCGCGTCTCATCCTCGGCCGGGATACTGCTGCCATGCGCTCCCGCCTGCTCGCCGCGCTGCTGGGTGCCGCGGTGCTGCTGGGCGGCGGGGTCGTCGTGGCGCGGGCGCTCGCGCAGCCCGGCGACGAGCTGGTCGGCGACGGCGTCGTCGTCGAGGGCGGCGGCGGCTCCGCGGAGCCGACGCCGTCGGAGGCGCCCTCGGCCTCGCCGTCGGAGCAGCCCGTGCCCGTGCCCGCCCCGACGGCCCACGACGCCGACGACGACCGGGACTACGGGTCGGACGACGACCCCGACGACGACGCGGACGACGACCCCGACGATGACGACTGAGCGCACGCCGCGCCGCGTGACGGTCCGGGCGCGCATCGTCGTCGCCGTGCTGGCGCTGACGGCGCTCGCCCTGACGGTCGCGGGGTTGACCGCGTGGGTCCTGCAGCGCGAGCAGCTGGACGACCGCGTCGACGCGTTCCTGACGAGCAACGTCCAGGAGTTCGTGACGCTCGCCACCGAGGGCGTCGACCCCGCCACCGGGGCGCCGTTCGCCGACGTCCGCGAGCTGCTGCGGCTCGCGATCCAGCGCACGGCGCCGGCCGACAGCGAGGGGATGCTCGGGTTCGTCGACGGACGGCTGTCGCTGACGGCGCCGATGGAGACCGTCCCCCTGCGCGTGGAGGAGGACGCCGCCCTCGTCCGGGCCGTCGCAGCGCACACCGGGTCCCGGGACGTCTGGCTGCGCACCCTCACGACGCCGGAGACGACGTACCGCTACGCCGCGATCCCCGTCGAGGTGCTCGGTGACGACCGCCAGGGCCTGCTCGTCTACGCGTTCGACCGCCGGGCGGTGCACGCCGAGCTCTCCGCGACCTTCCGCACCTACGCGCTCGTCTCGCTCGGCGCGGTGGCGGCGATCGGTGTCGTCGGCTGGCTGCTCGCCGGGCGGCTGCTGTCGCCCATCCGCGTGCTCCGGCGGACCGCGCAGCAGATCACGGACACCGACCTGTCCGCACGGATCGCCGTCACGGGCAGCGACGACCTGTCCGACCTCACCCGCACGGTCAACGCGATGCTCGACCGGCTGGAGGCGGCGCTGGTCTCCCAGCGACGGCTGCTGGACGACGCCGGCCACGAGCTGCGCACGCCCCTGACCATCGTCCGCGGGCACCTGGAGCTGCTCGACGCCGCCGACCCCGCCGACGTCGCGGCCACCCGGGCCCTCGTGCTCGACGAGGTCGACCGCATGCACCGCCTCGTGGACGACCTCGTCACGCTCGCCACCGCGGACCGGCCCGACTTCCTGCGGACGGCACCGACCGACGTCGCCGCGCTCACGGAGGATGTGGTCGGCAAGGCGCGCCACCTCGGCGACCACCGCTGGCGGGTGGGCCACGTGGCACCCGTCACCGCGGTCCTCGACCCCCAGCGGGTCACCCAGGCCCTGCTCCAGCTCGCGGCGAACGCGACGAAGTTCGCCCCGCAGGGCACGCTGGTGCGCGTGGCGAGCGAGTCGCGCGACGGGAGCCTGCTCCTCAGCGTCACCGACGAGGGGCCCGGCGTCGCACCCGCCGACGCCGGGCGCATCTTCGAGCGCTTCGCCCGCGCCACGAGCGGTCGCGGCGTCGAGGGGTCGGGGCTCGGCCTGCCCATCGTGGCGGCGATCGCCGCCGCCCACGGCGGCCGGGCCTACGTGGAGCCGGGCCCGGGCGGGCGGGGCTCCACGTTCGTGGTCCAGGTGCCCCTGGTGCGACCGGTACCGGCCCCCGACGACCGTCAGGAGGACGCGTGAGCCAGATCCTCGTGGTCGAGGACGAGGAGCGGATCGCCTCGTTCGTGGCCAAGGGCCTGCGGGCGGCCGGCTACACGCCGCTCGTGGTGTCCACCGGGCGGGAGGCGTACGACCACGCCCAGAGCGGCGACGTCGACCTGGTCATCCTCGACCTCGGGCTGCCCGACCAGGACGGCTTCACCGTGCTGCGCCGGCTGCGGGAGGCACGCAACGCGGTCCCGGTCATCATCCTCACCGCACGCAGCTCGGTGACCGACACGGTCGCCGGCCTCGAAGGCGGCGCCGACGACTACATGGCCAAGCCGTTCCGTTTCGAGGAGCTGCTCGCCCGCGTGCGGCTGCGCCTGCGCCAGGACGGCGGCGGCCAGGAGACGACGGCGCTGAGCGGCGCAGGCATCACCCTCGACCTGCGCACCCGTCGGGCACGGGTGGGCGGTCGCGACGTCGACCTCTCGGCCCGCGAGTTCGCGCTCGCCGAGGCGTTCCTGCGCAACCCCGGCCAGGTGCTCAGTCGCGAGCAGCTGCTCTCGCGCGTCTGGGGCTACGACTTCGACCCGGGCTCCAACGTCGTCGACGTGTACGTGCGGTACCTGCGCCAGAAGCTGGGAGCCGACCGGATCGAGACGGTGCGCGGGATGGGCTACCGGCTCAGCGACCGCGAGCACGCTTGACCCCTGCGCAGGCCGACACCGACGCCCGACCGCGCGCCGACCTGGCCGGGACCGTGACACGACCTGGGACCACGAGGAAGGGCGGGGCCGACGGGCCCCGCCCTTCCTCAGTGGCCGCGTCCGCGACCCCGTCCTGCGCGTCAGTCCCCGGAGGGCGCCGACGGCGCGCTCGCCGGCGAGGCGGCGCTCACGGGCGACGGCGGGG
>JAEZAR010000186.1 GCA_023430425.1 Actinomycetes bacterium
CCCCCGGGGCCTGCCTCGGCGTCGGCGGGCGAGGCGTGCGGGGCGGTGCGCACGCGGTGTGCGCACGCGGGTGTGCGCACGCGGTGTGCGCACGCGGTGAGCGCACGCGGTGAGCACGCGGTGTGAAGGTGCGGTGGACGGGTGCCGGCACCGGTCCCCTCGCGACGTCCGACGGCCCGGCCGCACCTAGACTGGTCGGAGTTCACGGCCGCCCGGCGTCGCGCGGCCCCACCCTCTGCGGAAGGCATCCCAGCGCCCGTGACCAGCGACCTGCGCGTGGCAGTGGTCGGCGCCGGCCCGGCCGGCATCTACGCCTCGGACATCCTCAGCAAGTCCGGGCTCGACGTGAGCATCGACCTGATCGAGCGTCTCCCGGCGCCGTTCGGGCTCGTCAGGTACGGCGTCGCGCCCGACCACCCGCGGATCAAGCAGATCATCCTCGCGCTGCACAAGATCCTCGAGCGCGGGGACATCCGGCTGCTGTGCAACGTCGACGTCGGTGGCGACGTGACCCTCGACGAGCTGCGACGCCACTACGACGCGGTGATCTTCGCCACCGGCGCCATCAAGGACGCCACGCTCCGGGTCCCGGGGATCGACCTGCCCGGGTCCTACGGCGCCGCGGACTTCGTGTCCTGGTACGACGGGCACCCCGACGTCCCGCGGGAGTGGCCGCTGGAGGCGGAGCGGGTGGCGATCCTGGGCGCGGGCAACGTCGCCCTCGACGTCGCCCGGATCCTGTCCAAGCACGCGGACGACCTGCTGCCGACCGAGATCCCGGACCACGTCTACGCGGCGCTCAAGGCGAGCCCCGTCACGGACGTGCACGTCTTCGCCCGGCGCGGCCCGGCCCAGGTGAAGTTCTCCCCGCTCGAGCTCCGCGAGCTCGGTCACGTGCCGGACGTCGACGTGATCGTCCACCCCGAGGACTTCGAGTTCGACGAGGGCTCCATGGCGGCCATCCACTCGTCCAACCAGACCAAGCAGGTCGTCAAGACCCTCACGGACTGGACCTTGAAGGACCCGGACGAGCTCACGGCGAGCCGACGGATCCACCTGCACTTCCTGCACCGGCCCGTCGCGGTCCTGGGCGAGGACCGGGTCACGGGCCTGCGCACCGAGCGCACGGTGCTCACGGGCGACGGCTCGGTGGCGGGGACGGGCCAGCTGCACGACTGGCCCGTCGAGGCGGTCTACCGGGCCGTGGGCTACTTCGGCTCCCCGCTGCCGGGGGTGCCGTTCGACGAGGTCGCGGGAGTCATCCCCAACCGCGAGGGCCGCGTGCTGGACCCGGCGGGGGAGCCCGTGCCGGGTGTCTACGCGACCGGCTGGATCAAGCGCGGCCCGGTCGGGCTCATCGGCCACACGAAGTCGGACGCCAGCGAGACGATCAGGCACCTGGTGGCGGACGCCCCCGCCCTGGAGCGGGCTCCCGAGCGCGACCCCGACGCCGTCGTCGCGTTCCTCGCGGACCGTGGCGTCGAGCCGGTCGCGTGGGAGGGCTGGACCCTGCTGGACGCCTACGAGCGCGAGCTCGGCGCCCCCCACGGCCGCGAGCGGATCAAGGTCGTGCCGCGCGAGGAGATGCTCGCGATCATGCGCCGGGTCGCCGCGCGCAGCTGACCCGTCCCCGCGCCGGGACGACGGCGATCTGGCCGGGGGACCGGGATCAGGCCAGGCGGCGCAGGAAGTCGCGCGTCCGCTGCTCGAGCGGGTCGCCCAGCACCTGCTCGGGCGCGCCGCGCTCGTGCACCCGGCCCGCGTGCAGGAAGCAGACCTCGTCGGCGACCCGCCGGGCGAAGCCCATCTCGTGCGTCGCGACGACCATCGTCATGCCGTCCGCCTTGAGCTCGATGAGCAGGTCGAGCACCTCGCCCACGAGCTCGGGGTCGAGCGCGCTGGTCACCTCGTCGAGCAGCAGGAGCCGGGGCGAGGTCACCAGCGCCCGCGCGATGGCGACCCGCTGCTGCTGACCCCCCGAGAGCTGGTCGGGGAACGCGTGGGCCCGGTCGGCCAGCCCGACCCGTTCGAGCATGGCCGCGGCGCGCTCCTCGGCCTCCGCGCGCCCGAGGCGGTGCACGAGGCGGGACGCGAGCGTGACGTTGTCGAGCACGCGCATGTGCGGGAACAGGTTGAACGCCTGGAACACCATGCCCATCCGGGCGCGCAGCGCGTCGGCGTCCTTGCGCGGGTCGGTGATCTCCTCGTCCTCGAGCCAGATCGCCCCGTCGTCGACCTCCTCGAGCAGGTCGACTGTGCGCAGCAGCGTGGACTTGCCCGAGCCCGACGCGCCGATGAGCACCACGCACCGGTGGGCCTCGACGTCGAGGTCCACCCCGTCGAGGACGAGGTTCTCGCCGAACGACTTGCGGACGGCCTCGACCCGCAGCAGCGGGCGGCCCGCGGCGGGCGGGACGCCGAGTCCCCGCGGCCCGCTCACCGCAGGGCCCCCGCGCCACCCGGCAGCCCACCCGTGGCGCCCATCCAGCCGGAGCGCCGCGCGAGCGCGTCGGTGAACCGGGTGAGCGGGATCGTCAGCAGGACGAACAGCACGCCGGCGACCACGTACGGGGTGAAGTTCGCGTACGCCGACGTCTGGATCTGGGCCGCCCGCACCGCGTCGATGGCCCCGAGGATCGAGATGAGGCCGGAGTCCTTCTGCAGGGCCACGAGGTCGTTGAGCAGCGGCGGCACCACCCGGCGCACGGCCTGGGGCAGCACGACGTGGCGCATGGCCTGCGCACGGGAGAGCCCGAGCGAGCGGGCCGCGGCGACCTGGGAGGGGTGCACCGACTCGATGCCCGCACGGAACACCTCGGCGACGTACGCGGAGTAGGTGAGCACGAGGGCGAGACCGCCGAGCAGCACGGCGTCGCGGGGGACGCCCTGCAGGCGCAGGCCGGGCAGGCCGAAGCCGACGAGCAGGAGCACGAGGATGAGCGGGAGCCCGCGGAACACGTCGACGTAGGCGGTGGCCGCCGCCCGGAGCGGGAAGAACACCGGCCCGCGCAGCGTCCGCGCGATCGCCAGGCCGAGCGCCACGACGAGGATGATGACCGCGCACACCGCCATCACGCGCAGGTTGAGCCACAGCCCCTCGAGGACCTTGGGCAGCGCGGCGAGCGCCACGTCCCCGTCGAAGAAGGACTGCCGCACGCGCGGCCAGCCCGGCGACGTGACGAGCACGGTGACCGCGACCGCCGTCACCGCGAGCGTGCTCGCGGCGGCGACCGCGGTCGAGCGTGCGGCCCGGCGTCGGCGGAACGCCTCGCGAGCGCGCTGCCGGTCCGACGGCGTCCAGGTGCTCATGACGGTGCTCGGCTCTGCTCGGGAGGCCGCGACGGTTCGGCGGGGTCTCGGCGGGGTCGCGGAGGGTCGGCGCGGCTCAGTCCAGGACGGGCGCACCGGCGGCGTCGGTGAGCCACTCGGCCTCGAGCGCGGCCAGCGTCCCGTCCTCGCGGAGCGCGTCGACGGCGGCGGTCACGGCCTCGGTGAGCGGGCTGTCCTTGTCCAGGACGAGGCCGAACTGGTCCGGGTTGTCGCCGGCGGGGAGCTGCCCGACGAGGACGCCGTCCTCGAGCTCGGCCGCGACGATGTACAGGGCGGTCGGCAGGTCGACCACGATCGCGTCGACAAGCCCCGACGTGAGGGCCTGCTTGACCTGGTCGTTGTCGTTGAACAGCTGCACGTCGGTGGTCGGCCGGATCGACGCCTCGGCGACCGTCGCGCTGGTCGAGCCCACCATCGCGCCGATCCGCAGCTCCGCGAGGTCGGCCAGCGACGCGGCGTCGGCCGCCGGGCTCGAGCCGATCGTCACCACGGCCTGCGCCGTGTCGTAGTAGCTCGAGGAGAAGTCGAGGTTGGCGCGGCGCTCGTCGCTGATCGACACCTGGTTGATCGCGACGTCGAAGTCCTTGGCGCCCGGGGCGATGATCTGGTCGAAGCTCACCCGGACCCACTCGACCTGGTCCTCGCCGAAGCCGAGCTCGGCGGCGACGGCGTAGGCGACGGCCGACTCGAAGCCCTCGCCGTTCGTCGGGTCGTTGTCGACCATCCACGGCTCGTAGGCCGGGTCGGAGGTGCCGATCGTCAGCACGCCCTCGGTCAGGGTGGGCAGGGCGCCGTCGCCGTCGGGGGCGTCGCCGGCGGACCCGTCCTCGGGGGCGCAGGCGACGAGAGCGGCGGACGCGAGGGTCGCGACGGCGAGCGCGCGGGCAGCGCGGGTGCGGCGGGAGCTGGTGCGCATGGGGGCCTCCGGGGCGGGACGACGTGGGCCGCGGCGCACGTCGTCGGGCAGCACGCAGCGCGCACAGCGTAGCGGCGGGAACGGCGGCGAGTCGTCGGACGTTCTCCCGACAGGACGCCTCCGCAGGTGGCAGGCATGCTGACGGGAGCCGCTCGTCGTCGGGAGGGAGGGAGCACGTGGGACGCCGGTACTTCAACGGCCTCAAGACCGCCGCGCTGTTCGGCGTGCTGTGGGCGGTCATGCTCGCCCTCGGCACGTTCGTCGGCGAGGGCAGGTACATCTGGCTGTTCGCGGGGCTCGGCCTGCTCGGCACGGCCTACGGCTACTGGAACTCCGACCGCATCGCGATCCGCGCGATGCGGGCGCGGCCGGTCAGCGAGCTCGAGCAGCCGGGGATGTACCGCATCGTCCGCGAGCTCTCGACCGCGGCCCGCCAGCCGATGCCCCGCCTGTACGTGTCCCCGACCGCCGCCCCGAACGCCTTCGCCACCGGACGCAACCCGAGGAACGCTGCGGTCTGCTGCACCGAGGGCATCCTGCGGCTCCTCGACGAGCGGGAGCTGCGCGGCGTCCTCGGCCACGAGCTCATGCACGTCTACAACCGTGACATCCTCACGTCCTCCGTCGCGGCGGCCTTCGCGGGGATGATCACCTCGGTCGCGCAGTTCATGATGTTCTTCGGCGGGGGCGACGACCGGCGTGGCGGGGGCAACCCCCTGGCGATGCTCGCGATGGTGTTCCTCGCCCCGTTCGCGGCGATGGTGGTCCAGCTCGCCATCAGCCGGACCCGCGAGTACGACGCCGACGAGGACGGCGCGCGCCTGACCGGCGACCCGCTGGCCCTCGCGTCCGCCCTGGCCAAGCTCGAGCACGGGACGCGCCGTGCGCCGCTGCCGCCCAGCCGCGACCTCGTGGACGTCTCGCACCTCATGATCGCCAACCCGTTCCGCGGCGGGGGGATGTCCTCGTTGTTCGCCACCCACCCGCCGATGGCCGAGCGGATCCGCCGGCTCGAGCAGATGGCCGGTCAGCAGGGCCCGATCGTCAGGTACTGACGCCGGGCGTCGGGGCGGTGCCCGCGGGCAGGACCAGCGCGACGAGCGGGGGCCACCCCGGGCGGTGCCAGTGCGCCCACAGCTCGGCCGCGCGGACCCAGCCGAGGCGCTCGTAGAAGCACAGGGCGCCGTCGTCGGGCAGCGGGAGCACGTCCAGGCACGGCGCCATCCCGCGGCCCTCCACCCAGCCGACGGCGCGCTCGAGCAGCCGGGCTCCGACGCCGCGTCGCTGGTGGCGGGCGGAGACGAACAGCCGCGCGACGACGGCGCACTCCTCGACCGGGCGTCCGAGCGCCCGGGACCACGCCTCCTGCAGCGCCGGCCCGGTCCCGTGGTCGACGGCGGCGGCCGCCTGCACGCCGACATGCCCGACGACCGCACCGGCCCCGTCGGTCGCGACGAACGCGGCCAGGTCGTCCGGCCCGGCCACCCAGGCGGCGGCGTCCACCGGTGGGACGGCGGGG
>JAEZAR010000420.1 GCA_023430425.1 Actinomycetes bacterium
CGGAGATGCTGTAGCGCATCCGGGCGATGCCGCCCTCGTACATCAGGTCGACGATCAGCTTCAGCTCGTGCAGGCACTCGAAGTAGGCCACCTCGGGCGCGTAGCCGGCCTCGGTGAGCACCTCGAAACCGGTCTGCACCAGCGCCGCCGCGCCGCCGCAGAGCACCGCCTGCTCGCCGAACAGGTCGGTCTCGGTCTCCTCGGTGAACGTGGTCCGGATCCCGCCCGCGCGGAGCCCGCCGATGGCCTTGGCGTAGGAGAGCCCGAGGTCCCACGCCCTGCCCGAGGCGTCCTTCTCGACGGCGACGAGCACGGGCACGCCGCGGCCCGCCTCGAACTCCCGCCGCACGATGTGGCCCGGGCCCTTGGGCGCCACCATGAACACGTCGACGCCCTCGGGCGGCGTGATGTAGCCGAACCGGATGTTGAACCCGTGGGCGAAGACGAGCGCCTTGCCCTGCGTGAGGTTCGGCGCGATGTCGTCGCGGTACAGGTGCCGCTGCACCTGGTCCGGCGCGAGGACCATCACGACGTCCGCCTCGGCGGCCGCCTCCGCGGGCGTCGTCACGCGCAGCCCCTGCTCCTCCGCCTTCGCCCGCGACGACGAGCCCTCCCGCAGGCCGACGCGCACGTCCACGCCCGAGTCGCGCAGGTTGAGGGCGTGCGCGTGCCCCTGGCTGCCGTAGCCGATGATCGCGACCTTGCGGCCGGCGATCAGGGACAGGTCGGCGTCGTCGTCGTAGAACAGCTCTGCCACGGAAGGTCTCCTCGGTGTGGGCGGGTGGTGCTGGTCGTGCGTGCGGTGGGCGGTTGCGGGGTCAGTCTCCCCGGTCTCAGGCGGAGCGGGACACGCGTTCCAGGGCGCGGTCGGTGATCGAGCGGGCGCCGCGGCCGATGGCGACGGTCCCCGACTGCACGATCTCCCGGATCCCGTACGGCTCGAGGGCGCCGAGCAGGGCGTCCAGCTTGGCCGGGCTGCCCGTCGCCTCGATCGTCACAGCCTCCGGCACGACGTCGACGACGTGCGCCCGGAACAGCTCGACGACCTCGAGGACGTGGGACCGGGTCGAGGCGTCGGCGCGCACCTTGACGAGCAGGAGCTCGCGCTGCACAGACGACTCGGGCTCGAGCTCGACGATCTTGATGATGTTGATGAGCTTGTTGAGCTGCTTCGTCACCTGCTCGAGCGGCAGCTGCTCGACGTCCACCACGACCGTGATCCGGGAGATCTCCTCGTGCTCGGTCGGGCCCACGGCGAGGGAGTGGATGTTGAACGACCGGCGCGCGAAGAGGCCCGCGACGCGCGTGAGCACACCGGGCTTGTTCTCCACGAGCACCGACAGCGTGTGCCTGCTCATGCTGCACCTTCCTTCAGAGTTTCGGCCGCGGCGGGCGACGGGGCCGTGGTCAGGGCGGCGTCCAGGAGGGCGTCGACGTGGATGGAGAGGCTGTCGAGCAGCGGCACCGGGCTGAGGTCCGGGGTCACGATCATCCCCAGCTCGGTGCAGCCGAGGACCACCGCCTGCGCACCCCGGCCCACCAGACGGGCGATCACCGACCGGAACCGCTCGACCGATGCGTCGAGCACCTGCCCCTGCACCAGCTCGGCGTAGATGATCCGGTGGACCTCCGCCGCGTCGTCGGGCTCGGGCACGACGACGTCGATGCCCCGGCGGGCCATCCGCGGCGGGTAGAGGTCGCGGGACGCCATCGTGTAGCCCGTCCCGAGCAGCCCCACCCGGGTCACCCCGGCCGCCACCGCCGCCTCGGCGACCGCGTCGACGAGGTGGACCACCGGGACGCCGGCGGCGGCCACGTCGTCGTGCACGAGGTGCATCGTGTTCGCGCAGATCCCCAGGAGCTCGGCCCCGCCAGCGGCGAGCCCGGCCGCCTCGCCCGCGTACCGCCGGCCGAGCGACAGCCAGTCGTCCACCCGCTGCAGCGCCTCGACCTCGGCGAAGTCCACCGAGCGCAGCAGCAGGTCCGCCGAGTGCAGGCCGCCGAGCCGGTCGCGCGCGCGCTCGTTGATCAGCCGGTAGTAGTCCACCGTCGACTCCCAGGACGTGCCGCCGAGCAGGCCGATCCGGCGCATCACTCCTCCCGGTCCCAGGCCGGGCTGATCCCGCGCGCGTACTGGATCTCGTCGTTGCTCACGCCGGCCGCGACCATCGGCCACACCATGGCGTCGCGGGAGACGGTGAAGTCGACGACGACGGGCCGGTCGTCGATCTCCATCGCCTGCCGGATCGTGGCGTCGACCTCGTCGTCCTTCTCGCAGCGCAGGCCCACGCACCCGTACGCCTCGGCGAGCTTGACGAAGTCCGGGATCCGCGCGGTGCCGTGCCCGGTGTGCAGGTCGGTGTTCGAGTAGCGCGACTCGTAGAACAGCGTCTGCCACTGCCGGACCATGCCGAGGGAGGAGTTGTTGATGACGGCGACCTTCACCGGGATCTCGTTGATCGCGCAGGTGGCGAGCTCCTGGTTGGTCATCTGGAAGCAGCCGTCGCCGTCGATCGCCCACACGGTCCGGTCCGGGTCGCCCACCTTCGCGCCCATCGCCGCGGGCACCGCGAAGCCCATCGTGCCGAGGCCGCCGGAGTTCACCCACGCACCCGGGCGCTGGTACCTGATGAACTGCGCCGCCCACATCTGGTGCTGGCCGACGCCGGCCACGTAGATCGCCTCCGGGCCGGCGATCTCACCGAGCCGCTGGATGACGTACTGGGGCGCCATGTGGCCGTCCTCGGTCGCCGTGTAGCCGAGCGGGAACGTCTCGCGCCAGTCGTCGATCTGCCGCCACCACGCCGCGAGGTCCGGCTGCCCGTGCTGGGCGTGCTCGCGGGCGAGCTCGGGCAGCAGGTCGGCGATGACCTCGCGGAGGTCGCCGACGATCGGCACGTCCGCCCGGCGGTTCTTGCCGATCTCGGCCGGGTCGATGTCGGCGTGGACGATCGTCGCGTGCGGTGCGAACGAGGAGATCTTGCCCGTGACCCGGTCGTCGAAGCGCGTGCCGAGGGCGACGATGAGGTCGGCCTTCTGCAGCGCCGCGACCGCCGGGACCGTCCCGTGCATGCCCGGCATGCCGAGGTGCTGCGGGTGGTCGTCGGGCAGCACGCCGCGGGCCATCAGCGTCGTGACGACGGCGGCACCGCTCGCGTCGACGAGGCGTCGCAGCTCGGCGGCCGCGCCGGAGCGGACCGCGCCCCCGCCGACGTACAGCACCGGCCGACGCGCGGTGGCCAGCAGTCGCGCGGCCTCGCGCACCTGCTTCGCGTGCGGCTTCGTCACGGGGTGGTAGCCGGGCAGGTCGATCTGCTGCGGCCAGCTGAACGACATCGTCGCCTGCTGGGCGGACTTGGCGATGTCGACGAGGACGGGGCCCGGGCGTCCCGTCCGGGCGATGTGGAAGGCCTGCGCGATCGTGCGCGGGATGTCCTCGGCGTCGGTCACGAGGAAGTTGTGCTTCGTCACGGGCAGCGTGATGCCCACGATGTCCGCCTCCTGGAAGGCGTCCGTGCCGATGAGCGACGCGCCGACCTGGCCGGTGATCGCGACCACGGGGACGGAGTCCATGTTCGCGTCGGCGAGGGCCGTCACGAGGTTGGTCGCCCCCGGCCCCGACGTGGCCATGCAGACGCCGACGTCGCCCGTCGCGTACGCGTAGCCCTCGGCCGCGTGCCCCGCCCCCTGCTCGTGGCGCACGAGGACGTGCCGGAGCCTGGTCGAGTCCATCAGCGGGTCATACGTCGGCAGGATCGTTCCGCCGGGGATGCCGAAGACGACCTTGGCCCCGGCCGCCTCGAGCGAGCGCACGATCGCCTGCGCCCCCGTGACCTGCTCGCCGGTGACGGCGCTGCGGGCGACGTCGGCGGGCGTCACGCCGGCACGCGCGGGCACCGCTGCGGACGCCGTCGGCTGAGCTGCCGGAGGGGTCCCCTGGGCGGTCGGCCGGGTCGCCGGACGGGTGGCGCCGGCCGGGGCCGGGTGCGGGTCCTGGACCATCATGAGCTCCTGTCGGGTGGTGCCGGGTGCTGCTCGGGTGCTGCTCGGGTGCTGCTCGGGTCCGCGCCGCGAGGCGGGTCCCACGGGATGTGCGGGGCATGAAAAAACCCCTCGGCCGGAGGCGGGAGGGGTGGGCGCAGGCTGACCTGGCTGGGGGGTCGGGCCCGCGCCTAGCCGAGTACGAGGAGGATCGTCTGCACGTGCGGCAGCCTACGCGGTCCCCGCCGCCTCTGTCACGTCCTTGGTCCCACGTCCGCATGTCGGGCCACGGTCTCAGCTGTCGGGAATGTCCGTGGGAGGCCCCCCCTGGGCGGACCGGGGCTCAAGCGGGGCGGTCGAGGAGCCGATCGATCCAGGGTCGGGAGGAGGCGCGGGTGTCATCGAGCCGGCACGCGGTGCCCGCGATGGTCGCGGCGGGTGCCGCGCTCCTCGTGGTCGCCGTCGGCTCGGCCGGCTTCCTGGGCGGGAGCGGCGGCCCGACCCTCGACGCCCGGCCCGCCGTCGCGACACTGGTGCCGACCACCCCGCGCGAGCCCCCTGCCCCGCCCACCGCGGCTCCTGCCCCCCGCGACGTCCTCGACGAGGTCCTCCTCGACCCGGCGGCCCTGCCGCCGCGTGCCGTCGAGCGGGCGTCCGTCGTCCTGGTCGTCATCGGCGGCTCGCTGCCCCCGGACGGCGTCCCCGTCGCGTTCGACGCCGATGCCGAGGAGTGGGTCCGCCTCGACACGCACGGCGTCCGGCTCCCGGAGCTCCTGGGGCCCGCGCCCGACGGCCGCCGCCTGCTCACGATCTCGTGGAGCGCCGACCCCGAGGCGCTCGCCGGCGTGGTCGCGACCGTCTCCTTCGTCGACCTCGGCACGGGTCAGCGCCGCGAGGTCCCGCTGCCCGGCCCGGGCTCCGGCGGTGCGGCGTGCGTCCCGGAGAACGCGGGCTGGGCCCCGGACAGCCGCCGGGTGGCGCTGGTGATGGGGTGCTTCCGCCCGCACCCGACCGACCCGGCTCTCGACGAGGTGTCGACGGAGGTGCACGAGGTGGACCTCGTCACCGGGGCGACGCGCCTCGTCGAGCGGGTCCCCGCCGCGACGCCGCTGGAGCTGGGCGCGACCTGGTCCCCGGACGGGCGGTACGTCGCCTACGGCGTCGGCCACCCGGCCCCCGAGGGCGCTGAGGAGGAGTGGCAGACGCTCCGCGTCGTCGGGACCGCGGGGACGGGGGTCCAGGAGTGGTTCGCACTCCGCGTGCCGACGGGCGACCCGTGGCTCGACGACCGGACACTGGTCGCCCGGGACGACCTGGCCCCCGACGGCGCACCGCACCTGCTCCTGGACGCGGGGACCGGGGAGCGGCTGCCGGCGTCGACCGTCGACGTCCGCCTCGTGGCCGCCGTGGCGCGGGGCGCGCTCGTGGTCGACGGCCGGGGCGGTGGCTGCCCGGTCACGCTCTGCCTGACCGACGCCACGTCCGGTGAGCTGCGCCCCTGGGTCTCGGCGCCCGAGGGCATCGGCATCACCACCGTGTGGCCGGCCCGCGACCTCCTCGGCACCTGAGCCGCACCGTCGGCCGTGCCGACGGGACAACCCGTCGACTCAGTCGAGCACGGCGCCACGCGACGCCGACTGGACGAGCTTGGCGTACCTGGCCAGCACGCCCCGCGTGTACCGCGGAGGCAGCGGAGCCCACCCCACCGCGCGCGCGGCGAGCTCGTCGTCGGGCACGAGCAGGTCGAGCGTCGCGTGCGCCACGTCGAGACGGATACGGTCGCCGTCCTGCACGAACGCGATCGGCCCGGCGTCCACCGCCTCGGGCGCGACGTGCCCGACGCACAGACCCGTGGTCCCGCCGGAGAACCGGCCGTCGGTGATGAGCAGCACGCTCTTGCCGAGCCCCGCACCCTTGATCGCCCCGGTGATCGCGAGCATCTCGCGCATCCCCGGTCCGCCCTTGGGCCCCTCGTACCTGATGACGACGACGTCGCCCGCCTGGATCGTGCCGTCCTCCAGCGCGTCCATCGCCGCGCGCTCGCGGTCGAACACCCGCGCGACGCCCTCGAAGACGTCCGCCTCGAACCCGGCCGACTTCACGACGGCGCCCTCGGGAGCCAGCGAGCCGCGCAGGATCGTGATCCCCCCGGTCGGGTGGATCGGGTCGTCCAACGCCCGCAGGATCTTCCCGTCGGGGTCGGGCGGGGCCACGTGCGCAAGGTTCTCGGCCACCGTGCGGCCCGTGACGGTCAGGCAGTCGCCGTGCAGCAGACCCGCGTCGAGCAGCGCCTTCATCACCACCGGGACGCCGCCGATCCGGTCGACGTCGTTCATCACGTAGCGGCCGAACGGCTTGAGGTCCCCCAGGTGCGGCACGCGGCGTGCGACGCGCGCGAAGTCGTCGAGCGTGAGGTCGACCTCCGCCTCGTGGGCGATCGCGAGCAGGTGCAGCACCGCGTTCGTGGAGCCGCCGAACGCCATGACGACGGCGATCGCGTTCTCGAAGGCCTCCTTGGTCATGATCTGGCGAGCCGTGATCCCGCGGCGCAGCATCTCGACGACCGCCTCGCCCGAGCGCAGCGCGGCGGTGTCGCGGCGCCGGTCGGCCGCCGGCGGGGCCGCGGAGCCGGGCAGCGACATGCCCATCGCCTCGGCGACCGACGCCATCGTGTTGGCGGTGTACATGCCCCCGCACGCACCCTCGCCCGGGCAGATGGCGCGCTCGATCCGGTCGACGTCCTCGGCGCTCATGAGCCCGCGCGCGCACGCGCCCACGGCCTCGAAGGCGTCGATGATCGTGACCTCCTTCTCGGTGCCGTCGGAGAGCTTGACCCACCCTGGGGCGATCGACCCGGCATAGAGGAAGACGGCGGCGAGGTCCAGGCGCGCCGCCGCCATGAGCATCCCCGGCAGGGACTTGTCGCAGCCGGCGAGGAGCACCGCGCCGTCGAGCCGTTCGGCCTGCATCACCGTCTCGACGCTGTCGGCGATGATGTCGCGGCTGACGAGCGAGAAGTGCATCCCCTCGTGGCCCATCGAGATGCCGTCCGAGACGGAGATCGTCCCGAACTCCAGCGGGAAGCCGCCCGCCGCGTGGACGCCGTTCTTGACGGCCTTCGCCAGGCGGTCGAGCGACAGGTTGCACGGAGTGATCTCGTTCCACGAGCTCGCGACGCCGATCTGCGGCTTGGCGAAGTCCTCATCGCCCATCCCGACGGCGCGCAGCATGCCGCGCGCTGCGGTCGCCTCGAGGCCGTCCGTGACCTGGCGCGAGCGCGGCTTGAGGTCGGGGGTGCCGGAGGTGCCCGTCGTCGTCATGGCGGGAGTCTAGGCAGTCACCCCTCGCGCGCCTGCCAGGTGCACACGCACGCCTCGTTGCCCTCGGCGTCGGCGAGCACCCAGAACGCAGGGGCCCGTGCGTCGCTGACCAGGTGCCCGCCGGCGTCGATCGCCGCCCGGACGCGCGCCTGGGCGACGTCGTGCGGGACGGTCACGTCGACGTGGATGCGGTTGCGCTGCGGCCTCGGGGCGTCCATCTGCTGGAACCAGACCGCCGGACCCCGACCCGCGGGGTCGGCGAGCGCCGGGGAGGCGTCGGGCGCGGGAGGAGGCTCGTCGTCGTAGCCGAGCACGGCCCGCCAGAACGGCAGCACGGCCGGGATGTCGAGCGCGTCGATCGCGATCTCGAGCTCCTGCGGCACGCCGGGCGTGCCCTCGACGCCGAGCTCGTCGGCGATCGCGCTGATCCGGGCCGCGAGTGCGACGTCGCGCTCGGTCAGGCCACGGGCGTCATGCGAGACGAGGGTGACGTGCACCGCGGGGTAGCGCAGGTCGACGTCCGGGTGGTGGTCCACCTCGTCCGCCGCGGCGGCGATGCGCTCGACCAGCGCGACGCCGGACCCGAAGCTCCCGGTGGCGAAGGTGGCGTGCAGCCGGCCCAGGACCACGCGCCAGTGCCGGGCGTCGACCCGTGCCGTGACCTCCGCGTCGCTCAGTGTCGTCATGTCCCGACTGTGGCACCGGGGGGCGACACACGCACCCCTCAGCGGCCGCGTGCGGCCACGCGCATGGCCTCGACGACGCCTTCTGGCGTGCCCTGGCCGAAGAAGAAGTTGACGACGGCCTCGTTCATCGCGCTGCCGACGACCGGCCCGTAGGAGGTGTCGAACCACAGGTGGGCGTACCGCGCGCCGCTGATCCCCTCGAGCACCATGCGCTGGTACGGGTCGGTGATCGAGTCGTGTGCCGCGGGGAGCGCCGGGAGCCCCTCCCCGGTGGCTGCGAACCGCTGCTGCACGTCCTCGGAGAGGAGGTACCGCAGCAGATCCACCGCCTCTGGTGGCGCGTCGGCAGCGACCGAGAAGCCGCTCCCGCCACCGAGGACCGCCGAGGGGTCGCCGTCACCGCCCTCGACCGCTGGGAAGGGGAACCAGTCCAGGAACTGGGGAGGGGTCGCCGTCTCGGCCCCGGTCTCGGACAGGGCCCGACCCATGACCGCAGGTTCCCACCAGCCCATCAGCTCCATCGCGACCTGCCCCGTCGCCAGGAGGTCCGCCGGGCTCTGGCCCGTTCCGCTCCCGGTGGCCAGGTAGCCCTCGTTGAACGGCTCGGAGGCGATCAGCTCCCCGAGCAGCTCACCCGCCCGCACGAAGCAGGGGTCGTCGAAGACGAGGTGGGCCCGGGCCGCCTCCAGCACCGCTGGCGCGCACGCCTTGAGCGCCAGGTTGGACCAGTAGTGCACGGCCGGCCAGCCGTCGACCGCCCCGACGGCGATGGGCGTGATGCCCGCAGCCTTCAGGGCGTCGATCGCGGCGTACAGCTCAGCGAGCGTGGCGGGCTCCCGCGTGATCCCGGCCTGGGCGAAGTGCTCGGTGTTGTACCAGAATCCCACGATGCCGAACGTGTAGGGCAGTGCGTACGTCCGACCGCCGATCTGCCAGGGCTGGGTCACCGGGCCGAGGCGCCCGGCGAGCGACGAGGCGTCGTCGGTGAGGTCGCGCACGAACCCGGCTGACACCAGCTCGGCAGTCGCGGCGCCCGCGGGTGCTCGAAGACGTCCGGGAGGCCGTCAGGATTCGCCAGATCGAAGCGCGCGTCATACCGCGCATAGGGATCGAACCCGTCGAGCTCGACGGTGACGTGCGGGTGCGCCGCCTCGAACTCCGCGGCCACCTCGCGCCAGAGGTCGGCGAGCGGGTCGGAGATGGGCTCGCCGTAGGACCACGTGAGGGTCACCGGCTCGAGCGGCGTCGACGGAGGAGGAGTCGGCTCCGGCGGTTCCGTCGGACCTGTGCACGCAGCCAGCAGCGCGGCCGCCGCGGCACCGACCGCCACCACCCAGGCCCCCCGCCGGCGCCACCCGACCGGCCCCATCACCGACCTCCCCCGGCGCACGGTCGCTGCGCCGTGGTGATGATCCCACCGGCCCGCTCGCGGCGTCCGGGGAACGGCGGGCGAGGTCCGCTCGGCCTACGGGACCCGCCGCCCCCCGCGAGCGGTACGGTGCAGACGCAGAACGCTCCGAGGCCGCAGTGCGCGCGGCCTCGGAGCGTCCTGTGACCGGGGGGCGAGGGAGCGCCACCGCGCCCCCCGGGTACTACCTCGTCAGCCCTTGACGGCGCCCTGGAGGCCGCTGACGATCCGCCGCTCCATCGCGAGGAAGAAGACGAGCGCGGGGATCATCGCCAGCGACGTGAAGGCGAGGACGCCTGCCGTGTTGGACGAGAACTGCGTCGAGAACTGCTGGACACCGAGCGGCAGGGTGTACTGCTCGATCGGTGCACCACCGGCCCCCAGGACGAACAGCGGGAGCAGGTAGCCGTTCCAGCTGCCGACGAACGCCAGCACGCCGACCGTGACGAGGCCCGGCCCCGCGAGCGGGAGCAGGATCCGCCAGAAGAAGCCGACCTTGCTCGCGCCGTCGATCTGCGCGGCCTCCTCCAGCTCCACCGGGACGGCCCGGAGGAACGGGGTGAGGATGATGACCGTCGTTGGGAGGGCGAACGCCGCCTGCGGGAGGATCAGGCCCAGCACGGACCCGAACATCCCCAGGTCCCGCAGCATGACGGTCAGCGGCAGGACCGCGATCGTCAGCGGGAACAGCAGACCCGCCGTGAACAGCGAGTACATGAGCTGCCGGCCCTTGAACTCGTAGCGCGCGATGACGAAGGCCACCGAGACGCCGAGCACGACGACCGCCGTCGTGGTGCCGAGAGCGGCGATCGTGGACTGGAGCACCTGGCCCCAGAACCGCTCCGACGCGAGGACGTCCTGGTAGTTGAAGAGCACCCACGGGTCGGGAAGACCCGCCGGGCTCGCCGTGA
Source organism: Actinomycetes bacterium (assembly GCA_023430425.1). The sequence continues at coordinate 10,307 of JAEZAR010000420.1, forward strand.
TCTGCAGGTTCGTCCGGAACGCGCCGAGGATGACGTACAGCACCGGCGCGATGAACATCGCGATGACGACCAGCGCGATGAGGTAGATGAACGGCTGGTCCCACGAGAACGCCCGACGGCGTCGGATCTCGAGGGGCCGTGCCTCGCCTTGGGTGAGGGTTGCGCTTGTCATGTCACTGTGTCCTGCTGGTCAGGGCACCGGCGAGGTCGCGGCGCAGGGCGAAGCGCTGGTACAGCAGCGCCACGGTCAGCGAGATGAAGAACAGGACCACAGCCACCGCGCTGCCGAACCCGACCTGGGACCGGTTCAGCCCGTAGAGGACCATGTAGCTCGCCATCGTGGTCGTGGAGTTCAGCGGACCGCCGCCCGTGAGGATCCACACCATGTCGAACAGCTGGAGCGATCCGATGATCGAGAGGAACGCCCAGATGCGGATGGTGGGGCCGAGCAGCGGCACCGTGATGCGCCACTGGATCTGCCACCAGTTGGCACCGTCGATCGACGCCGCCTCCGTGAGCTCCTCCGGGACGCCCTGCAGACCCGCGAGGAACAGGATGATGGCCAGACCGAGGTACTTCCACGTCAGGACGCCGAAGAGGGTCCAGAGGGCCATCCCGGGGTCCGCCAGCCAGAGCTGACGCAGCCCGCCGAGACCGATCGCCTCCATCACCGCGTCGAACGGCCCGTGGGGCTGGAGGATCAGCGCCCAGGCGAGACCCGCGATGACCTCACTGAGGACGTACGGCACGAAGATGAGGACCCGGAGCAGGGTACGGCCGCGGATCCGACGGTTGAGCAGCAGCGCGATCCCCAGCGCCAGGGGCCCCTGGATGAGCAGGGAGAGCCCCAGGATGATGAAGTTGTGCTGCACGGCACCGTGGAACACCGGGTCGGTCAGCACTCGCTCGTAGTTGTCGAAACCGACGAAGTTGTCGAGTGCGGACAGGCCGTTCCAGTTGAAGAAGCTGTAGTAGGCCGCCAGGATCACCGGCACGAAGACGAAGCTCACGTACACGATGAGGGCGGGCCCCGCGAACGCGGCGATCTCGACGCGCTTGCGGAGCTTGTTCCTCGGCTTCTTTGTCAGGGGGGCGCGGGCCGGGCCCGCGGCTTGCGCCGCGGGCCCGGCCTGGATCTGCGAAGACATACGCCGACGCTACAGCGTTGCGACCGCTGCGTTGATGGCCTCGACGATGCCCTCAGGGGTGCCCTGGCCACCGAAGAAGTTGACGATCGCCTCGTTCATGGCGCCGCCGACCACCGGGCCGTAGGACGTGTCGAGCCACAGCTGGACGTAGCTCGCGTTGTTCAGACCCTCGAGCACCATCTGCAGGTTCGGGTCGGTGATGGAGTCCTGCGCGGCCGGGACGACCGGGAGGCCGGCACCCGACTCGCCGAACCGGCGCTGCACGTCCTCGGAGAGGATGTACTTCAGCAGGTCGACAGCAGCGTCCGGGGCCTGGGCCGAGACGGAGAAGCCGTCGCCGCCACCGAGGGCCGCGGTCGGGTCGCCGTCCGTGCCGTCGATGCCCGGGAAGTTGAACCAGCCGAGGAACTCCGGCGGGGTCGCGTTCTCGTCGCCCGTCTCGTCGCGGAGGATGCCGCCCATGACACCGGCGTTCCAGTGACCCATGAGCTCCATGGCCGCGTTACCGGTCGCGAGGAGACCGGCCGAGGAGCTCGCGCCCTCCTGCGCGGAGGTGGCGAGGAAGCCCTCGTTGAAGGGCTCGGAGGCGATGAACTCCTGGAGGAGCTTGCCGGCCTCGACGAAGCAGGCGTCGTCGAAGTTCAGCGTGGCCTGAGCAGCCTCGAGAGCCGCGGGCGAGCAGGACTTCAGCGCGAAGTGGTACCAGTAGTGCGCTGCCGGCCAGCCGCTGCCCGCACCCACGGCGATCGGCGCGGTGCCGATGGCCTTGAGCTTCTCGATCGCGTCGTACAGGCCGTCGAGCGTGGTGGGCG
>JAEZAR010000097.1 GCA_023430425.1 Actinomycetes bacterium
GGCTGAGCGCGGGCGGTCCGAGCGCGGGCGGTCCGAGCGCGGGCGGTCCGAGCGCGGGCCGGCCGAGCGCACGACCCGGGCCGGCCGGGTCAGCGCAGCAGGGCGAGGTCGCGCCGGACGTAGCGCAGGTGCGCCCACTCCTCCTCGAGGATCACGCGGACGCAGTCGCCGACCGTGGGGTGCCAGTCCCCGCCGCCGCCGCTCCACGGGTCGTCTCGCTCCTCGGCGAGCAGCTCGGGGGTGACCGTGGCGAGGAACTCCGTGACCATCGCCTGCCGCTCGGCACGCACCGCGAGGACCTCCTCGTACGTGGGCGGCTCGGCGCGGAAGACCGACATGTCGAAGCCCATCTCCTCCGCGCCGGTGAAGATCTGGCCGATCTCGTGGAACGGCTGGTCGACCCGCCAGATGGCGCCGCGCAGCCACGCGTCGGTCGCCAGGACGAGGTGGCGCAGCGTCTGGGCCAGCGACCACTCGTCCTCCACGTGGGCGTCGACGAGGTCCGGTGGGGTGTCCGCGACAGTCGTCGCCCACGCCGCCTGCACGGCGGCCCAGCCCTCGCGCAGGCCCTCCGGCGTCTGCGCCTTCTGCAGCTCGCGCCCCGGGAAGAGGCGGTTGAGCTCCGCGTCGACGAGGGGCACCACGTCGACACCGTTGACGATCAGGCTGCCGAAGAACAGGTCGTGGCTGTCGATGTCGAGCCCTCCCACGTCCACCGCGCGCATCGTCACGCCGCTGACGTCGGAGAACCGGAACGTGGCGCCCTTGAGGCTCGCCCGGACGAAGTGCGCGCCCTCGAACTCCTTGGTGCGGAAGTAGGTCGTCATCGCCCCAGGATCACACCGCGAGACCGGGACGACGCGCGGCACGCTCAGCGACCGCAGCGGTCCACGCGGTCCCACGGCCAGTCGGCCGCGAGCCACGCGGCGACGGCGTCCGCAAGCGGGCCGTCCAGGTCCGCCCGGTCCGCGCGGACCCAGGACTGCACGGTGACGTCCCACTCGGGCGCGGCGGTCGGGTACACGTAGACGCAGCCGATGACGTCGTCGTCGCGGGGGTCGAGGACCGTGAAGGTGAAGCCGCGGCGCCGGGCGAAGTCGTCCGCGTGGCCCCGCAGGTCCGCGAGGTTCTCCTCGAGGGTCATCCCGGAGAGCGGGGGCCAGTCGCCGTCGGGGTAGCCGGGCGTCGCCCGGATGTGCTCGATGCTGGAGGTCCACGCCGCCAGGTCCCGCTCGTTGTGCTCCGGCCCCAGCGGCTCGAGCCGGAACCCGTCGGTGACGAGCGTCGTCGGCGGGTCGAAGTCGGCTGGCACGAACGGCTCGGTCGTCATGGGTGGGACGGTACGGGCAGGGTCGCCGGCGGCGCACAGGCATATGCGGCACCGCCCCGGCAGGCCGCCGGACGGGTGACTCTTGACGCCCGGTCAAAACGGTTCATACCGTGGCCTCACTCCGGGATAAATCGTTCTACATGTTGGGGACAGCGTCGTCTACATCGTTAGAGAACGTGCACCACCAAGGTGCCCGGGCGTGGGGCGTCGTTCCCGTGAGCACGAGGAGGTCTCGCGGCAGGAGATGGTCACGTGCCGGCCGGGCGGGGCCCACCCCGCGCGCCGGCTCCCGAGTCGAGTCGGAGGGGAACCGATGATGCGGAGTACCACACAACGACGTGGCGGTGCGGGACGGACGGAGGGCCGAGTCCCACGGGCCCGAGCAGCGCGGTGGATAGGGGCTGGAGCGGCCGGCGTCCTCGCGGTGGTCGGCCTCGCCGGCCCGGCCCAGGCCGCCGTCGAGGACACCTACGAGGTCACGATCCTCGTCACGGGCAACGGGACGGCCACGGGCGAGGGCACCTACGCCGCCGGGGAGACCGTCGCGCTGACGGCGACGCCCGCCGAGGGGCACGTCTGGGGCGGCTGGACCTCCAGCGAGCTCGAGTGGATCGGCGCCCGGGTGAGCTCGTTCACGATGCCGGAGGGCGACGTCGTCCTCTCCACGACGTTCCGGCCGCAGATCGAGCCGCTCAAGGACGTCTACGCCGACTACTTCGACGTCGGCAACATCTGGTCGGGCCCGCAGACGTACGCGGAGGGGTCGCCGAACCTGGCGACCGTCGAGCGGCACTACAGCATCATGACGGCCGAGAACCACATGAAGCCGAGCCTGCTGCTGCCGAACAACAACATCAACCCGGTGACGGGTGAGTTCACCTTCAACTGGGCCACCGCCGACGCCTTCGTCGACCAGACGCTCGCCAAGGGCATGGACGTGCACGGGCACGTGCTCGTGTGGCACAGCCAGTCCCCGTCGCGGCTCTACAGCGGCGCCACGGGCGGCACCCGTGACCTCGCCCGGGCGAACATGGAGCGCTACATCGAGGCCGTCCTCACCCACTTCAGCGGCCGCATCGTCTCCTGGGACGTCGTCAACGAGGCGTTCGTCGACGGGCTCGACGAGTTCGACCCCGAGACCCAGGACTGGCGCGACTACCTGCGCGGCGGTCCGAACGGCGGGTTCTCCGGGTGGTACGCGGCCTACTCGAACGGCTCCGACCCCGCGGCCGGCGAGCACCCGAGCGACTTCATCTACGACGCGTTCGTCCTCGCCCGGCAGTACGGCCCGGAGACGCGGCTGGAGTACAACGACTTCAACGTCTTCCAGTCCGAGGGCAAGGGCGAGGCGATCATCGCGATGGCCACGGACCTCAACGCCCGGTACGCCGCCGAGCACCCCGAGGACCCGCGCCAGCTCATCGAGGCGATCGGGCTGCAGTCGCACAACTACATCAACCAGACCCCGGCCTTCGCCTGCTCGGACCTCACGATGCTGCCCGAGCTGGTCGACGACACGGCGGAGGAGTGGCAGCCGGGCGCCTGCTCGAACCACGCCTCGGTCGAGCGCTCCCTCCAGATGATCATCGAGGCGGGCTTCACCGCGAGCATCAGCGAGCTCGACCTGCAGGTCTGGGAGGCGTGGAACGGCCAGCCCGAGGGCTCCAGCGTCGCCAACTACCGCGACCTGACCGACCCGTCGGTCAAGGACCGGATCTCCCGCGCCGGCTTCACCTACTGGGAGGGCAAGATCACCAACCGGGCGGAGCTCGAGGCCATCCAGGCCCAGCGGTACGCGGAGTACTTCGCGGTCTACAAGAAGTACAGCCAGGACATCCACCGCGTGACGTTCTGGGGCCTGACCGACCGGCTCAACTGGCGCGCCACCCACAACCCGCAGCTCTTCAACGCGGACTTCTCGGAGAAGCTCGCCGCGGTGGCGGTGGCCGACCCCGAGGGCTGGCTCGGCCTGAAGAAGCCGATCACCGACACCTCGACGCTGGAGGAGACCATCGCCGCGGTCGACGCGATGGACCTGCGCGGCCGTGACTACACGGGTCGGAGCATCGGTGCGGTGCTGGGTGCCCGTGGCAAGGCCGTCGCGGTCATCCGCAGCGGAGGGACCCAGGGCGAGGTGAACGCCGCGAACGCCGCCCTCGAGGCAGCGATCGCAGCGCTCGAGCCCAGGTAGTCGCGCACGACGGCTGCTGACCACCACGGCAGCCGAGCACGACGACGCGTGACGGCGTCGAGGTAGGTCCGAGGCCCTCCGGGGCCGGGAGCGCGCCGCGCACCCGGCCCCGCGAGGGCCTCGGCCGCGTCGGGCCCGGGTCGTTCCCAGGTCCGGCGTCGGTCCCGGGCCGTCCTCAGGTCCGGCGTCGTGGCGGATCGGTCGGGTGCCGGTCCGTCGCGGCGCGCGCCCGCGCGCGGCGGTACGCTCTCGGAGGCCTCGCGGCTCCGGTGACGGGACCGCGAGCGCGCCGGACGGCGTCCACGCGGACGCCCGGCGGCGTGTCACCATTGCGTACTGAGCACCAGCCCACCGGCTGTCTGTTATAAACATCTCCGAGCCCACGAGA
>JAEZAR010000112.1 GCA_023430425.1 Actinomycetes bacterium
GAATTGCGATGACCTGACTCCGTCGTCGAATCACTCATTCATTGATACCACGACCAGGATCGAGGCCGGCTTCGGAGAGATCAAGCGAAGGGAATACCTCGGGCCCTCGAGTTCCACCCGGATCCGGCTGGACAAGTCCCTGCGTGTAACGGATGCTGCGCCACAATTGTTCTACCACTACGCCAACCTGAGGGGATAATCGCCATGTCGAGCACTACGGAAACGGCATTCTCGTTCGTCAGGTCCACCGCACAGGGAAGCGGTGGAGCCGTCGCGGGGAAAATGCCCGCTGCCGTGGACGCCGGGATCGAAATTCTGCAGGCAGGAGGCAATGCCTTCGACGCGGCCGTTGCAACAGCATTTGCGATGGGCGTGGCCGAACCGTGGATGAATGGAATCGGCGGCGGTGGATTCCTGGTCGGCTGGCTGGCAAAGGAACAACGCGCCTTCACCATCGAATACCCGATGATCTCACCTTCGGGCGCGAGCGAAGATATGTTCCCCCTCGACGAAGGAGTCGACACTGGCCTGTTCGGCTGGCCGCGAACCGTGGGTAACGCCAATGTCTTCGGATACCGGTCAGTGGCGGTGCCGGGAACTGTGGCTGGGCTTTGCCTCGCCCACGAACGGTATGGGACCCTGCCCCTGGAACACGTCATGGCCCCGGCCATTCGGTTGGCAGAAGAGGGTGTGGACGTTAGCTGGCATACGACGTTGATGCTCGCCAAGGACCTGGGGACACTTCAGCGGTTTCCAGAGACTGCCGCAATCTACCTGGACGCCAAAGGTAACCCGCCATTTGTGGCCGAGGGATTGCCAACGCCGCGAATCAAGAACCTGCAACTCGGCAAGACACTGCGGGCGATCGCGGAGCATGGACCCAGCGCCTTTTATCAAGGTGCCCGGGCGGAACAGATGGCGTCATTCCTGTCCGCGGGGGGATCCCCCATCTCGCCTGACGACTTCGAATCCTACGAAGCGTGCGAGGAACCGGGGATATCCATCGATATCCATGGACACACCGTCCATACGGTCGGCAACGGCTCCGGTGGCACTTCACTTGTGGAGGCCCTGGGCATCCTGAAGCATCTCGATCCTGGCGCTGACGGCCAAAATTCTCCCATGGCACTGCACAAGATGGTTCACGCATTCCGCCAGGCGTTCGCCGACAGATTCACGTACCTGGCCGACCCGGCATGTGTCGACGTACCCATCGCCACCTTGCTCGACGACACCTACCATCAGGAACGGGCCGCGCGTTTCAGCCCAGAGACGATAGCCCAGACCGAAGCGGGGGCGAGATCAAGGCTGGGGGTTACTCACGACCTGGCGGCATCAGTTCCCGAGTACATGCGCGACGGCAGCACCACCCATCTTGGCGTTGTGGACGCTGATGGCAACGCTGTCTCGATCACCCAAACGCTGCTCAGTCTCTGGGGTAGTCGAGTGACCGATCCAGAAACTGGTGTGCTGTTCAATAACGGCATGATGTGGTTCGACCCCGAACCTGGCCGCCCAAACTCGATTGGGGGCCGCAAGCGCCCACTTTCGAACATGGCGCCAGCAATTCTCTCGCGAGACGGTCACCTGATGGCGACGGTAGGCTCCAGCGGTGGCCGCAAAATCATGAACTGCAATGCCCAGATCCTGCTCAACCTGGCGATATGGGGCATGACCATGGGTGAGGCGCTGGCCGCACCTCGCCTGGATACATCAACGAGCCGACTAACTGTCAGCATGCGGATGGATCCAGATACTGTCGAAGGGCTGCGCACGTTTGGGCATCCGGTCGAACTCGTCGACGAAACCCTGTTGGCGGGAGGGTTTGCTTCACCCGTTGGCATCGCCTGTGGCGCCGATGGTGTGCTGGAGGCCGCAGCCGATGCCTGGTACTTCCCGGCCACAGCCAAAGTGCTGCCATGAGACGAACGGAGATAATGCACCACGTTCACCATGCACCTCTCATTGCTGATTGCAGGGAACGCTGATGGATCTGGCAGGGGAACGCTGTGAAGCATGTCGGCCGGAGTCACCTCGCGTGCCCGAGGCCAAAATCGAGTCATTGCTGACCGAGATTCCGGGGTGGACGCTGGTGACGGTGCGCGATGTGCCCCGCCTGAAGCGAGTCATTCGGGTGGACGGCTGGGAACCGGCAGTGCGGCTGGCGAACGAGGTTGCCGAGCTGGCCGCAATCGAGGATCACCATCCATCGATCCTGATTGAATGGGGCAAGGTGACCATTCAATGGTGGACTCATGCGATTTCCGGACTTCACCGCAACGACTTCGTGATGGCCGCCAAGGTGAACCAGATTGAGGCCGCACAATAGGGCTATACGCACAAAGCAATTTCGTGCTGCTTGAAGTTGTGTTGTGGGTGAAGAATTGGCATGGCAGAATATCGTTCACAAGACGCGCTGCATCGGCCATCGATGTCGGGTTCCAGGTAGACCGATCCAGGCTCTTCCGGGCAGGGATCGATGCCACGTGCAATGAACAGCTCGTTACAATCGGAGGAGAACCGATGACTCACGT
>JAEZAR010000117.1 GCA_023430425.1 Actinomycetes bacterium
CGCCCCAGTAGGAGGCCACCCGGTGGCGCAGGTCGGTGGCGCGCCCGACGTAGACGACGCGCCCCTTGGCGTCGCGGAAGCGATAGACGCCGGGTGCGGCCGGCAGCCTGCCGACGGCGTCGGGGCGTGAGGTCACGTCTGGCAGTATCCCGCCCCGGGGGGACGTCGCGGCCCGCCCGACGGGGGCCGCCAGGCCGCGCCCGCGAGGGGCGGGACGAGACGGCCGTCGGAGCGACTGAGTGAGTGCTCACTCACCTGTGCTACAGTCCCGCGGTGACTCCCCGCAGGGCCGTGCGCGCGGCACCCCTGCCGCCCGAGGACCGCCGCGACGCCATCGTGCTCGCCGCGATCCCGCTGCTGCGGGCCCGCGGCGCCGCCGTCACCACGCGTGAGCTCGCCGACGCGGCGGGCGTGGCGGAGGGGACGCTCTTCCGGGTCTTCCCCGACAAGGTCGCGCTCGTGCGGGCCGCCGTCGCGCGGGCCCTGGATCCCGCGCCGGTCCTCGCCGAGCTGGCCGGGGTGGCCCCCACGCTCCCGCTGCGCCCAGCCCTGAGCGAGGTGGTGGCGATCCTGCAGACGCACGCGCGCGACGTCGCGCTGCTGCTCGCCGTCACCCACGAGCTCGCCCACGCGCCGGGCGCGAGCGCGCCGGCGGGGCACCGCGGGCCGCCGCACCACCCCCACGCCCACGACCCCGTGGAAAAGGTGGTGCGCGGCGTCGCCGACGTGCTGGAGCCTCGTTCCGCGCACCTGCGCCTCGACACCGTCGTCTGCGCCCGGATGCTCGTCGGGCTCGTCCTGGCCGGCAACCGCCCGCTCACGTCGCAGTCCGCGCCCGCGCTCGACCCGCACGAGCTCACGGCGCTCTTCCTCGACGGCGCCCTGACCCGTCCCGACCCCGTGGAGGACCCGTGCTGATCCGCCTGCTGCGACACCGCCTGCGGCCCTACGGCCGCCTGGTCGCGGTCGTCGTCGTCCTCCAGCTCGTCCAGGCGGTGGCGAACCTGTACCTGCCCAGCCTCAACGCGGACATCATCGACGACGGCGTCGCCCAGGGGGACACGGCCGTGATCCTCCGCCTGGGCGGGCTGATGCTGGCCATCACGCTGGTCCAGGTCGTCGCGGCGATCGGTGCCGTCTACGCCGGCGCGCGGGTGGCGATGTCGATCGGGCGGGACCTGCGCGCCGGCGTCTTCGACCACGTGCAGACGTTCTCCGCGCGCGAGGTCGGCCGGTTCGGGGCGCCGTCGCTCATCACCCGGACGACCAACGACGTCATGCAGGTGCAGACGGTCGTCTACATGACGCTGACGCTGATGATCGCCGCGCCGGTGATGCTCGTCGGCGGCGTCATCATGGCGCTGCGGGAGAGCCTGGAGCTGTCCTGGCTCCTCGTCGTCATCGTGCCTGTGCTCGGGGCGCTGCTCGGCTTCGCCGTGGTCCGGCTCCGTCCGCTGTTCGCCTCGATGCAGAAGCGGATCGACGCCATCAACCGGATCATGCGCGAGCAGATCGGTGGCATCCGCGTCATCCGTGCGTTCGTCCGCGACGCCCACGAGCGCGAGCGGTTCGCCCTGGCGAACACCGACCTCATGGACGTCGGCGTCCGGGTCGGCCGCCTCATGGCGTTCATGTTCCCGACCGTGTTCCTGATCATGAACCTGTCCAGCTCGGCGGTGCTCTGGTTCGGCGGTCGGGAGGTCGAGGCGGGGCTCGGCATCGGGTCGCTCACGGCGTTCCTCAGCTACCTCATGCAGATCCTCATCTCGGTGATGATGGCCGTGATGATGTTCATGCTGGTCCCGCGCGCCGAGGTGTCCGCGGGCCGCATCGGCGAGGTGCTCGGCACGACGACGACGGTGGTGCCGCCGGCGGCACCCGTCACGGAGCTGTCCCGCCGCGGGTACCTCGAGCTGCGCGACGTCGGCTTCAGCTACCCGGGGGCGGCCGACCCCGTGCTCACCGGCGTCTCGTTCACCGCCGCACCCGGGGAGACCACGGCGATCATCGGCTCGACCGGCGCAGGCAAGACGACGCTGCTGGGCACGGTCCCGCGCCTGTACGACGCCACCGAGGGCACCGTGCTGGTCGACGGCGTCGACGTCCGCGACCTGGGTCTCGACACCCTGTGGAGCACGATCGGCCTGGTCCCGCAGCGCCCGTACCTGTTCAGCGGCACTGTCGCGAGCAACGTCCGGTACGGCAAGGAGGACGCGACCGACGACGAGGTGTGGCACGCGCTCGAGGTCGCGCAGGCCGCGGGCTTCGTCCGCGAGATGGGCGGGCTCGACGCCGAGATCGCGCAGGGCGGCACGAACGTCTCGGGCGGACAGCGGCAGCGGCTCGCGATCGCGCGCGCCCTGGTGCGCCGACCGGAGATCTACCTCTTCGACGACTCGTTCTCCGCGCTCGACTTCGCCACCGACGCGGCGCTGCGGGCCGCGCTGGTGCCCGAGACGCGGCAGGCGACGGTCGTCGTCGTCGCACAGCGCGTGAGCACCATCCGCCACGCGGACCGCATCGTCGTCCTCGACGAGGGCACGGTCGTCGGCGTCGGCACGCACGGGGAGCTCATGGCCGACAACGAGACCTACCGCGAGATCGTCCTGTCCCAGGTCACCGAGGAGGAGGCGGCATGAGCGCCCCGACGACGACCCGCGCCGGCCACGGCGCCGGCCCGGCGCGCCGCCACCCGGGCGGTGGCGGCGGGCCGATGGGCCACGGCATGGCCATGCCGACGGCGAAGGCGCTGGACTTCCGCGCCTCGCTGCGGCGCACGATGGGCGAGCTGCGTCCCGAGCGCGGTCCGCTGCTCGCGGTGCTGCTGTTCACGCTGGTCAGCGTGGCCGGCGTCGTCGTCGGCCCCAAGGTCCTCGGCTGGGCGACGGACGTCGTCTTCCGCGGCGTCGTCGGGCAGATGCTGGGGGACCGGCTGCCGCCGGGGGTGACCACGGAGCAGGCGGTCGAGGGGTTGCGCGCGGAGGGGCAGACCGAGCTGGCGGACATGCTCGCCGCGATGGACGGCGTCGTCCCTGGGGTCGGCATCGACTTCGGCGAGCTCGGTCGCGTGCTCCTCATCGCCCTCGCGCTCTACCTGGCCTCGTGGCTGTTCGGCTACCTGCAGGGCCTGGTGACCACCGGCGTCGTGCAGCGGACGGTGTTCCGGCTGCGCGAGCGGGTGGAGGCGAAGCTCGGCCGCGTGCCGCTGTCCTACGTGGACTCCCAGCCCCGCGGTGAGCTGCTGTCGCGGGTGACCAACGACATCGACAACATCGCCCAGACGATGCAGCAGACCCTGAGCCAGCTCGTCAACTCGCTGCTGATGATCGTCGGCGTGCTGGCGATGATGTTCTGGATCTCGCCGCTGCTCGCCGTGATCTGCCTCGTGGTGCTGCCCGTGTCGGGCGTCGTCACGGCGATGATCGCGAAGCGCAGCCAGCCGCAGTTCGTGGCGCAGTGGCAGCGCACGGGCACGCTCAACGCGCACGTCGAGGAAATGTACACCGGCCATGCCCTGGTGAAGGTCTTCGGGCGGCAGCGCGCGGCGTCGGCGCGGTTCCACGAGGAGAACGAGGCGCTCTACGAGGCGACGTTCAGGGCGCACTTCATCTCCGGCCTCATCCACCCGGCGATGATGTTCGTGGGGAACCTCAACTACGTGGTCATCGCGGTGGTCGGTGCGCTGCGGGTGGCGTCGGGCGCGATCAGCCTCGGCGACGTGCAGGCGTTCATCCAGTACTCGCGGCAGTTCACGCAGCCGATCATGCAGGTCGCCTCGATGATGAACCTGCTGCAGTCCGGCGTCGCCTCGGCCGAGCGGGTCTTCGAGCTGCTGGACGCGCCCGAGCAGACGCCGGAGCCGGCCGCCGGCCCGCGCCCGGACCCGGTGCGGGGCCGCGTCGCCTTCGAGCGCGTCGCGTTCCGCTACGAGGCGGACACGCCCCTCATCGAGGACCTGTCCTTCGTCGCCGAGCCGGGGCGGACGGTCGCGATCGTCGGGCCCACGGGCGCCGGCAAGACCACGCTCGTCAACCTGCTCATGCGGTTCTACGAGCTCGAGGGCGGCCGGATCACCCTCGACGGCGTGGACGTTGCGCAGATGGACCGCGAGGAGCTGCGGCGCAACATCGGGATGGTGCTGCAGGACACCTGGCTGTTCGGCGGGACCATCCGCGACAACATCGCCTACGGCCGCGCGGGCGCCACGGAGGAGGAGATCCTCGAGGCCGCACGCGTGACGCACGTCGACAGGTTCGTGCGGACGCTGCCCGACGGGTACGACACAGTCATCGACGAGGAGGCGAGCAACGTCAGCGCCGGCGAGAAGCAGCTGCTGACCATCGCCCGCGCGTTCCTCGCCGACCCGCCGATCCTCGTGCTCGACGAGGCGACGAGCTCGGTGGACACCCGCACCGAGGTGCTCGTCCAGCACGCCATGGCGGAGCTGCGCAAGGGGCGGACCTCGTTCGTCATCGCCCACCGGCTGTCGACCATCCGTGACGCGGACACCATCCTCGTCATGGAGGCCGGGGCGATCGTCGAGCAGGGCTCGCACGACGAGCTCATCGAGGCCGGAGGGGCCTACGCGCGGCTGTACGCGAGCCAGTTCGCAGCGGCGGTGGCCCCGGTCGACTGACGCACCGGGCGACGACCTGCCCGTCCCCGGGCCCGGCCGCGGGAGAATCGTCGCCGTGCCGATCATCCGCCTCGCGGCCCCCGACGACGACCGCATCGCCGACTACACGCGCCTCACCGACGTCGCGCTGCGCCGCCGGCTGGAGCCGGAGCGCGGCCTGTACATGGCCGAGTCGACGAAGGTCATCCGCCGGGCGCTGGCCGCGGGGCACCGGCCGCGGTCCTTCCTCATGACGGAGCGCTGGCTGCCCGAGCTCGAGCCGGTCGTCGCCGATGTCGAGGCACGGTTCGGACCGGTGCCGGTGTACGTCGGGCCCACGGACGTCGTCGAGTCGATCACCGGGTTCCACCTGCACCGCGGCGCGCTCGCCGCGATGCACCGCCCCGAGCCGCGGCCGGTGGCCGAGGTCCTCGCGGGCGCCCGCTCCGGGCAGGGTGCGCGCCGCGTGGCGGTGCTCGAGGGGATCGTCGACCACACCAACGTGGGCGCGGTGTTCCGCAGCGCTGCGGCGCTCGGCGTGGACGCGGTGCTCGTGTCGCCCGACTGCGCCGACCCGCTCTACCGGCGCTCGGTGCGCGTGTCCATGGGCACGGTCTTCCAGGTCCCGTGGACGCGCCTGGAGCCGTGGCCGGCCGGCCTGGCCGGGCTCCGCGAGGCCGGCTTCACCGTGGCCGCCCTGGCGCTCGCCGACGACGCCGTCACCCTGGACG